>JAIUMT010000001.1 GCA_022565415.1 Balneolales bacterium
TGAAATATCCATGAGGATATTTTCATTATTCGATTATCTAAGAGAGCATAAGTCCATGAATTACAGCTCTATACTCAAGGGCGCAGGTATCAATCACTCATTTATGAGTAATATTAAAGCTAGGAAAATAATTAACCCAAACTCAGAGATGATTCGGAGAATTGTGATATCTACTGGATGCAATGGCCACTGGCTACTCACTGGAGAGGGGGAAATGTTTATAGAGGAAGAAGACCGGCAGAACCCCATGTATGACTCTGCCGTATCGCATTTAATCAATGCTCATCAATTGATGGACGGTCTAGTATCGAAAAAAGGCGGTTCAAAAGAACCTCAGCTGCCAGTCGATCTTGAACTCGAACTAGCTCGATTACTCGTAAGACTTCTCGAAGATCGTCAAAAAAGCCGGGATCCGGACTAATAGGGTTTTCTTGATTACACATTATTCTATGACTAAGGTTAATAGTTAATACCCCAGCAAAACGCTGGCAATAACCATACACATAACCATCGAAATATGAGTTACATCCTTAAAAAAAACCCCTGAATTATCAAATCGAACAACATGATTTCACCCAAAAACAGCCAATACAACTCAGAACAAGCGATTATTTCAAAAGTGGGGGTAAGCAGGTTACACAAAAATTTTGTATGGCCAGAAAAGCTAGCGTAAATCGATCAAACTCCATGATATCATGACACAAGTTGAATCAATTATTGAAAATCAACGGCTTAAAATAGGTCGGGCTACAGATAAGTCAATAAAATCAAGTGAAGGCCAGTACTTCACTCCGGTTTCGATTGCACGATACATGGCTAGTCTTTTTACATGTAATGGTAACATTAAGCTGCTCGATCCGGGTGCTGGAATAGGGGTTTTATCTGGGATATTTACCGATAAGCTATCTGGAAATACTGAATACGACCTTCACATAACGGCATTCGAAAAAGATTCCAATCTAATTGATGAATTACAAAGAACACTTACGCTCGGCAACGCACAAAATGTATCAACGCAGATAATTAATGCTGATTTCATAGACAGTGTTTATCTGGATGTAGTCATGGGGATCGAGAAGTACACCCATGTAATTATGAATCCACCCTATAAAAAAATTAATAAGAGCAGCCAAGAAAGGAAGCAACTATCAAGCGCCGGCCTGGAAACAGTGAACCTATATACGGGTTTTGTTGCATTAGCTTTGTCCCTTTTAAAGCCAGGTGGTGAGTTAGTGGCGATAATACCGAGAAGCTTTTCTAATGGACCGTATTACAAGCCTTTTCGAGAGTACATTCTTGCCCGATCTGCAATAAATCATCTCCATATTTTCAAGTTCCGGAATAAAGCATTTGCTGGTGACGATGTACTTCAGGAGAACTTGATAATCAAGTTAACTAAAGGGCAAAAGCAGGGTAGTGTTACCGTATCAACGTCCTCAGATGGTACATTTAGTGATTACATCGAGAATCAGCATGTACCAAGTGAAATTATAGGATCTAGAATAAAGGGGCAGTTCATTACTATTCCTGATTTGAATATTGACACAACCGATAAATACCCTCAGATCAAGTATTCGTTGACGGATCTAGGCGTTAAGGTATCTACCGGACCAGTAGTTGATTTTCGAATAAAAGAGGATTTGTGTAAAGGTGTAGAGGATAACTCGGTTCCATTGTTATACCCGGCTCACATGGCCACCGGTGAGCTGCGCTGGCCATTGCACCCAATTAAGAAATACAACGCAATAAGGCTAAGTGATTCATCTAGAAAACTGCTGTATAATGCCGGAAATTACTGTCTGGTTAAACGGTTTTCGGCTAAAGAAGAAAAACGCAGAGTAGTCGCAACCGTTCTGAACAAAGATCAAATTGATAAGTATGAATTTGTTGGCTTTGAGAATCACTTCAATGTATTTCATCAGAACAAGAAGGGGCTACCCATTGAGCTGGCCACCGGCCTGGCTGCATACCTAAATACAAAGCTAGTTGATGATACATTCCGACAGTTTAACGGGCACACGCAAGTAAACGCGACTGATCTACGGATGCTCCAATATCCATCTGCAGATGTATTAAATCAAATAGGTCGTTCTATACTACAGAGTGATCGGACACCTGAAAACATTGAAACTCTTGTAATCGAGAAACTGACATATGCACCATAATGTAGATGAAGCCAAAGAAATACTACGACAATTTGGGATGCCTCGTGGCCAATTAAACGACAGAACGGCATACTGTTTACTGGCACTATTGAACATGCGCCCAGGGATGAAATGGAGTGAGTGCGAAAGCCCATTAATCGGTGTTACTCCAATTATGTTTTTTACAAATGAATATTATGATTATAAATATGCTCCAAACAGTAGAGAGTCAGTACGAAAAGGCTCTCTGCATCAGATGATTGCAGCAGGAATAGTATTATATAACCCAGATGAGCCTGATAGACCAGTAAATAGTCCGAAAAACGTGTATCAGATTGAATCTAACGCTTTAGCATTAATTCGAACGTACGGCTCAAAAGAATGGGAACCTGGTGTTAAATCATACATGAAAAAGCGACCAGGTTTAGCTGCGAAATATGCAATGCATAGAGATTTACAAAAGCTGCCGGTTAGAGTTAGAGATGGTTTGGAAATTAATTTGAGCCCAGGATCTCATAGTGTTCTTATAAAAGCCATAATTGAAGAATTTGCCCCGAGGTACGCTCCGGGAAGTGAACTCGTATATGCAGGAGATACAAAAAGCAAGTGGGATGCATATTTCGACAAGGAGATATTAGAGAAACTAGGTGTTAAAGTTGGCTCTCATGGGAAAATGCCGGACGTGGTTCTCTACTATACCGAACGAAAATGGTTGCTACTATGCGAGTCTGTAACGAGCCATGGTCCAGTAGATAGCAAGCGACACTCTGAACTTGCTGAACTATTTAAGGACTGCAAAGCGGGCTTAGTTTATGTAACCGCATTCCCGGACATGAAAACCATGCGTAAATACCTGGCAGAAATCGCCTGGGAAACAGAAGTATGGGTAGCAGATCATCCAACGCACCTAATTCATTTCAATGGCGAAAGATTTTTAGGACCATATTAAACACCACTGCAAAAAAATACAGGCTAATCCGTTTCGGAGGTATTATTCTCAATTCCATCTTTAGGAATATTTTTAACCAAATCCTTCGGATTAACAACTGGTAGTATGAAAGTAGAGTTATATCTACTATATGCTAATCTCTCTTTAAGTATTCCTCTTGTAGATGAGTAACCTAAGCTAGCAAACAGCGATAGCATTCCATCATCAATCTGCACTTTATTCTGATCATTACACAATCTACTCAAATTGTTTATTTCGAAAGTGTACCTAATATGGATAGAAAAGCACTCTTTTTCATCTTCAATATTAGTTGTAGCTGTTATACCTAAGTCGAAATTTATCAAATTCATATCGACTATAGAGAAGAATGCCGTTGTGTATTTTAATTCAAGATTGTCAAAAATATCATCAACAGTATATGGATGCTCTTGTATATTGAATTTTATAACAATAATATCTTTGATTCTATACTCAATGATCACATCGTCATCATTCATGATGCTTTCCTGTCTGATGAGTCCGCATTAACAATTTTAAGACCAGAATTATTAGGTTTAAACTCTGGGCTTGCAGTCGTTTCATTCTTACCCTTAACCCAGCTACTGCTGTTAAATTTAATGATGGTACATTCACTGTCATTAAACTGATTGTAGGTATTCTGAATAGTTTCTAGGTCAAACTTTATAACTCTTGGAGTTTGCAATGTTAGACCTAATGCATCTGTATATTTAAACAGCGTTTTTACTTTGATGCTTGAGTCTGCACCAAAGAATTGAGAAACGGCAGATTTTTTGACCTTAGTTAATTCTGCAAATTCTACATTCGAAATATTCTCGTTCTTTAAATGCCTAGAGATTTGTGCTAGGACTTCTTCAACGTAAGCATCGGCACGATAATCAGGTGATTTGAACCACTCAATTATTGCAGAATGATACTTACTGTTAGTGCGTCGAAGCCTATCAAGGATTAGGGAAACCATGTTTATCTATCCAGTTATTTATACTTACTTGTAGGTGTTCAGAGTCTTTAAAGAATTGAGACTCTTCTAACTTGCTTTTCTTTCTGAAGCAAAATGATATTATGATTGAGTTTTTATCATAGTAGTAAAGCAGGACTCGAATGTTGTCTTGTCCAACTTTTTTGATGTAGTAGAGAGGCTGTAAATTGTTGCTTTGCCCTTTAACCTCACAAAATGCTTTAGTTTTTCTGAGTGTTGACCATTCATGATTAAGTAATTTGCGAATACTGCTATCTATAGCACCTGAGCCCGCCCACCTCTCGTTAACCATTTCAGAGTAGGGTGACGTTCCTTTGATTGTATCTATGCAGATGTAAATAGATTTGTTGTTATCGTAAGTGTATAATTCGAGCAATTGTTTAGCTATAGCTTTACTGACAGAATGTAAGTTGAATCATTGAAGAAAGCAAATTATCACCACAGTCGCCAATTAATTATTCAACCAAATTATTGATACCTAAGTACTTTCGTTATTGGTTGTTGGTTACTTGCTCTGAATTCTACTGGGGTAACTATTGGGGTAACTCAGATGGGAAAAACGTTCGCTAACACTTTGTAAGTTTGCGTTTAAATGCAAAATAGACGGATTATTGATAGTGGATGACAAAGATTCAGGGACGTGTGAGGGTAACCTTGTGTGGGTTCGAATCCCACCTTCGGTACTTTGTGGGAAAAGCTATTTCGGGAAACCGAAGTGGCTTTTTTTATGCCGTTTACTTACATTTTGTAAGCGAAAGTGTTTCCCTAACCCTCCCTGGATGCTTCTATTCAATAGCTCAACTTCCCATCTTCTGGGGTAACTATTGGGGTAACTCAAATTTTACTGGGGTAACTATTGGGGTAATCCAAAATCACATTATGGCATATATCAAGAAGGTTAAAAATACTTATTATCTCCGCTGGCGATCCTATCACGACGGTGTAGAGAAAATAAATCTGAAAAGTCTAGGTACTCGATATAAAGATGTCGCACAAAGAAAGCTTGTACAGCTGCAAAAGTTGCATGATCTCGGGGAGATAGATTTTGATCACCCAGATTTCAATCCTGCCGAAGCACTTCGGGAAGACAAGCCAATCACGCAGGTCCTTACGGTCAGAAATGCTGTTGATTCATTCTACAATGCCAAAAAGAGTTTCTGGTCAGCCCAGACGCTAAAGACCAATCAGAATGTGTTAGAATATTGGATACGCTCTCAAAACCTTGAATCTATATCCATTCGTAAAGTGAATGAAGGGTATTTTCGCCACGTATTACAACGCCTTGATATTAAAGCTACAACCAAACATTACTACTATCGGCACTTTAAGTCATTCTGGACATACCTGGTCGAATCAAAAATTGTACTAAAGGATATCGTAACTCCGCTACGAAAAGAGCTGCCAAACAAGCGTGACAACACACGTCCTAAAATGTTAACGATTGAAGAGTTTGACCTACTCGTAAAAACTTTTGAGCTCGATCAGGCACAAAAACGAGCCAAGTATAAATACAATGACGACCTGGTCCAGGATTGGTTTTTGCCAATAGTGGCAATACTCTTTTATGCGGGTTTGCGACGTAGTGAAGTCGCTTACCAGATACGCATTGAATATTCTGGTCTGAAAGGTAAAAATCTAATCTACGAAAAGGGCAAGCTGGAATTTATAGCACTGCCTCCAACAAAGGGTAAAACGGAGAGGATAATTCCAATATCTGCTACACTAAAGAAATATCTCGATCCCTACCTAAAGAAAAGAGGAGTCATTAATCCTGATGATTATGTATTTGTGTACAGCGGTGGTGCTTATGCAGGTATGGCCGTAAGGGCTAGAAAAGTCTATGAGGTATTTAAGAAAATACTCAATATAGCTGGCATCCCGCATACCAGGACATTGCACGGAATGAGGCATCGAGCTGTAACAAACTGGATTGAACAAGGTTTTCACACGGCTGAAGCTAAGATAATGGCTGGCCATAGCTCAGTAACCGTAACGGAGGGTTACACGCATTTAACGGCTAAACGCCTGAAAGAGAAGATGGATTCGCTATAAATATGAATGAACGCTTACATTTTGTAAGCTGTTTACTAATTTGTATTATATATACAACACACGATTTAACTTTGCTCATTAGTCATTTACATTGCACTTTGACGGTGCACAAGGGACTTTTTACATGATTGCCACCACCACGGACCAATATACTCCTAGTGAGGATTACAAGGATCAGTCCACATATTCATCGGATGATATGATTGACGCATACTTACAGGGGATGGATTATGCTCAAAAAAATTATAAAGAGCTAGTTACTGAGGTGATAAAGCTACGGGTGGATTTAGTGTTTGCTATCAAAGACACTATAATTTCAGCTGTTTTGAACAAGCTAGACACCCCTATTCAAGCTATGTTTCTCAAGATCGGGAATGGAACTCACTTCGAATTGTTAATATGTATTGAGAATGAAGTGTTTTGGTCTGAGAAGTATAATACCATCGTTGATATTGCTGATGAATTAACTAACGAGTTTTGCGGTGACGAGAAAACACTGAGCTATAACTTTCTTACAGATTACACGACTCTTGAGTTAGAAAGAATATACAGTGAAAAATTCCATAGAATCTTTATCAATGAATCACTTAAAAAAAGCTCAGCATAATGAAAAGGTATGTCGTCATTTAGACATTGATGGGGACGAATTTGTGGATTGGATTGCTATAACGGCCTATTATGCTGCATATCACTATTTACTAAGTGTATTATTCCCAGGAACATTTAAGCTATCCAACAGAGATATTGATTTTAAATCTTTTGAAGATTTCAAAGGATCCTCCATCGTTAGAACTAATGTTAAAGGTTCTCATCAAGTACTTCTTTATGCGGTTAAGAGTAACTTAAATAAAGCTTACTACTCTCATAAACGATTATTAGATAAGTGTAATGAATATAGATACAAAACTTTTTATCCAAATGACCCTAAAGTTGAAAAAGAAAGAATAATGGTCGAACTTATGTCAGTCAAGGGTAATTGTGGAATATCTATATAATTCATTTTTTTGAGAAAAAAAAGGCCATTAAGCATTGCTCAACGGCCTTTGACCTATAATTACGTATTAGGCAGGTATGATCAGTTAATTCAAACTGATCATCAGAAGAATAATTAAATCCTTCGAGGCAAATATAATATAATTGTACTGTTAGGGTCAAGTCCAATTATTCACTTGCTTGAACTTTGGCTGCAATCTTGAGGTATGTAGCCACTACGTACGGGGCTTGCATCACAGCCAGGACAATGGAAAAGAACACTTTGTCCTTTTCCCACCAGCTGTACAGCAGCTCGAAATCACTCAATGTGATAGCTCCTATAACGGTGGCTGCAACTCCATTGAGGGTATGACCAATTTTCTTGAGCTCGTTCGCGCCCTGGTCAATTATTGTTCCTCTCTCCGGAGTGGGTTTTCCGATTAAATCGGTCACGGTATTAATTGCTCGTCTGATTAGTGCTAATTTTGGCATAACTATCTGCTCCTGTATTCCATGTCTGAGATTCGTTTGTCCAGCTCGTGTAGTTGCCGGATGGTGTTTATTTCAGCAGAAAGCGTTGATTGCGACTGCCGAAGTAGTGCAATCTCTGTATTGAGAGAGTGCATAAGCTCGTTCGTTTTGAGCTGCGCGTTGAGTAACCAGCTGAAAAGGCCAATGAATACCAATGGGAAAATGTATTCCTTGAATTTGCTAAAACTGTCTGTTGGAATCGGAAGAGTCATTGCGTTAAGAATTGAAGAATGATATGGCTTGGTCGAGAGTGTATTTGACTCCGCTTTTTGCGTAGAAGTAGCCATCAATTACATTTTGGTAGTAGTAGGAACGATCAGCGCGGAACCAGCGTAACGGCCTTCTGTGGGGATCTGGCGACATGTCAACATGCACTCCCACGGCCTTAGCTGTTTGCCCATTGCGGTACTGCAGGTTCCAATCGAAGTAGATCCCGGCACCGCGCCATCCCCAGAGCTCGGTAATTCTCCAAAGGCGTTCTGCGCTTAGTGTCTCCACCCGATACTTGCCAGGCATAAACAAAATGCAATCTATGGCCAGTCCTTTGCCATGTGCGCTTGTAGGACTATTTCGGAATGCGGATGTTACCATCGTTGGCATTCCATGCCATTCACGCCATTGCACAAAACGTTTAATAAATTCCGGATCCATCTTTTCCAGTCCTGGTATTTCACCGGGTGAAAAGTGCGGTGATGCTTCAATGATTTCTACAGCTGTCATGGTCTTACTTTAGAATCAAATACCCAACACCAGCAGCGAGTAATACGCCACCGGCAACCAGGTAGGAGTTTGCAGTTTCATTCGGAGCTTTGGGAACCTCAACAGTATCTTCACCTTGAGATTTAAGCGTTTTGTTCACGTTCTGGATGAAGGCACGAATGTCATCGATGATCTGTTGCTGTTCTTCTTGTGATGGAATCTGCGCCATTATAGGTACCTATCGACTTGAGTGATCAGGTTACGTGCAGCAGTTACTATTTCCGGATAGTACTGTTTGAGCAGCGTTGAGTTGGTTATTTGAACCAATGCTGGCCGTGATGTTGTCAAAAATGCAATGAAATCATCGTAGGACTTGCGAAGTGCTGCCTGTTCTTGCAGATACAGTTCATGTTGCTCCCTGGCTTGCCCTTCGGCCTCGTTTGCCACACTAATAAGCTGGGCAATTTGGGTTTGAAGTTGGTTGTTCGGCTGGTTGATCAGCGTACCGGATGATGAGCCACCGGTGGGGTAGCCTGGATAACCCGGATAGCCTGGGTAACCTAGAAAATTGAGATTGGATACATCGCTAAGATATCCGCTTTTACCTGACGTTCTGTTCATGGTTCTGGGTGGTTAAGTAGTTATAGATATTATTGATTCGATTTACCGCATTCTCCCATGTGAAGTGGGGTAAAATAGACTGAGCACGCACTTTCATCGCATTTAGCTGCTGCTGGCTCATGGTCGCGAACTGGTTTAAAGCTTTCTGAATTGTTCCAGGCTCTTTTCCGCAGTAGAGTGCATAATCTTGTCGCAGGAAGTCTTGCATACCGTCTGCATAACTGGAGATCAGCAGACAGTTAGATGCAAGAGCTTCCAGAGCGACAATTCCAAAAGGTTCATGGATAGAGGGTACTATCATGCCGTCACATTGTTGTAGTACGGATAACTTATCCTCACCCCACATTTGACCCATGTAGAAAGCGTTAGATTCCCGTTTCAAGTAGTTATTCAGAGCGCGTGAGATGGTAGGATCAGTGCCCAAACCACCGCCAATGAAGTACATGTTTACATTGCTGGGTAACCGGGTTTCAAGTAGGTTGTGAAGTCCTTTCTGTGCCGTAAATCGACCGATAAATAGTAGCTTTCTATTGGTTGGGTTACCAGGTAGCTGAACATGTCGGCTTAATGTTCGCTGAAACTGATTTCGATCAATTCCATTATGCACGATTGAAACATTCGGCTTTTTATTGAATCTATTCGCATAAGCAGCGCTCACGTGAATAATATGATCGGCGTGTCGTAAGCCAAATAGTTCAAGGCCGGCATGAGGTGTCACCGGAGACATAAACATGTCCGCTGCCGAAGCCAAATCTTCACAGAGTTTCGCCTCAGAGAGATGAATATGGCAGATTAATGGAATGCCAAGTACTGTTTTGAGCTGAACGCCAGTTTTAAACGTGTTTGCATCCATGGCGTGAATTACCTTACAGCTCTGCAGAAAACTCATGTTTATTGTACGAATGTCGTTGACATACGTGTAATTTGAGCCTCGATGCGGTGCGTCTGTGGCCGGACCCTCAACAATGAAATGATATTCAGCCGGAAACCGCTTTAACGTTTCTTGCAAATACACGCCTAAGCCACCGAACGGTTTGCGTATGGAGTCCGGAGAAAGGATAATTACATTCATCTGATTCGATTTAAAGTGAAAAACAGTAAACCGATTCCCACTAATGCAGCAGCACTGGTCATTGCCTGAAATCGTTCTGGATTTGTGATTGCCGTGAATCCACCGGCACCGGGTGAATGTACCTGGTCTGGCCAGAGAATCTCAGCGATGATTTGTGCTCTGGCCATAACATCCTTCCCGTAGTTGCCACCGGTTGTTATTTCGTCCGGATCTCGTCGAGCTGCTACTGCATTGGCCACGCGTCCTGGTCCGGCATTGTACGCTGCTGCTGCATGTTGCCAATTCTTTAATCGTTTGTAATCCGCGGACAAAAGCGAAGCACCATAATCGATAATGGCTGCGTGATCGTTTGGCCGTACTCGCTCGGTGAACTCGGAATGCCACCGACGATCTATTTGCATGAGGCCGACACCGTTTGTGAAGTCGCCCTGGTACATAACAAACAGCCTACTCGTTCCAATATCGGTTTCCCGACTGGCCACGGCTAACAGTACGTCAATCGGCACGTTATGACGCGATGCAGCTTGCTCAAAAAAGGGAATCCATCCTTGAGCTGTGGCGTGTTGAAGTTGACTGTTTAATTGGGCAAGCATTAGATGAATTGCAATAGAATGATGAGTATAATCACGTTTGTAATCGTCGGAATGATTTTATCTTCCCACTCATACCTAGAGTCCCTCATTTCCCACTGGGCTTTTTCTCTACCCCAATAGAATCCGGCACCAAATGCACATCCAAAGAAGAGTGCATTCTCGATGGATGCAAAGATCAATGCCACGAGCGTTCCGGCAATCATTAGTGCGAAAGCCACAAAGGAGTGCAGAAACAAGTAGCCTACACCTAAGTGGTTTCTCATCCACCACCCAATTTTTTTATCTAGGTTTTTCATGAGGCAAATGATCCCTTTGATACATAACTACCACTCTCACGTCGCTCGAAGACTAAATCTGTACCAGATATCGTAATTCGCCATGAGCCGTCTGTGTTCTTGTCACCAATGAAAAATGATTCATTCTCACCTATACCCAGACCAGGGTTTGTTAAACTTCTGTCACTGAAGCTATAGCCATCGAGAACTATAATATTTTCATTACCGACTCCAGCTGTAGTTAATGGTGTGCCCGTTCTGAATACATTTCCGATAGCTGAAATATTAGAACTGTTCTCGCCGACTTCGATGTTGACGGGGAAACCCGCGAATGAATTTCCTGATATGGCTGCATTTCTAAGAGTAGATGATGCTCTGTCAATAAACTGAATGGGTGCCGGATGGCTTGCGCTACCAGAGAAGTAATTTGCTGCTATAACGGTATTTATAACATTGCCATCAATCACTATTCCACCAATCCTGAAGTCATTTTGTGTGATAGAAATACCGTGTTGGCCAATGGTACCATTTCCTGATAAGAGTATCGCAGGTACGCCAGAAGCTATGTCAAACTCACATCCATGTACATTGATTTTTTGGACGTTTCCACCAGTTGTAAATGACAACCCGGCAATATCACATCCCTGAAACATGCTTTTTCTAACAAACGTCCAGCTTTGCGAGAATCCCGACTCTTGCTCAATCGATACACCATGGCCTGAGAAACCTCCAAATCTACAATCTTCTACATATATATCGGTTGCTCGTTGAGTTACTCTAATGCCAGCGGTACCTACTGATTGGTTTGATTTATTGCCAAAGAACCAAATGTTACTAAACTTTACACCGTAAAGTTGAAGTGTTCCAAAGTCTTGCTCTGATTTTGCGCCATCAACATGAATTATATCACAGTTTGCGTCATCTTTTAGTCTTAAGAGCACTGTTCTTCTAAAATCTGAATGAGCACAAAAAAGCAATCGTTTGGATACTACTATTGTTTTGTCCACCTCGTAAAATATCGAAGCATTTTCACCATCAATGGTATTTGAAACTGATGAGAATGCTATAACACCAGCACTTCCAGCCCAATCGTTACCTGCTCCAAGTGGCTCGTATGGTATGTTATCATGTGCATACTGGACGGTATCTGAGAAGCTTTCACTTATAAATACGATTTCACCGTTATTGTTCTGTGCGGTATATGTGTTACCTTCTCTTGATATCAGGTAGCTATATCCCTGATAGTTGTGGCCAGCTATGGTACCGAAGATGTTTTGAAGTTGATTAATTCCACTCATAAAGAGACCTCGTTTAAGTCGTTAAATAATTGCCCTCAGAATCAATCAAATAATTGCCCTGAGAGTCGGTTAAAAAGGATTGTCCTTCCGGTAGTTCCGGCAAGGAGAAATCATAACGTATATCCACAAAAATGGAACTGGTTGGCTCAGCCGATCCCGTTGGTTGAAATGAGCTGGTGGCCATAATTACCAGGTTATCGTGCATTGCAAATCGCACCAAACCGCGTACTTCCAGGGTAATCCCTGATTTGCCTGGTAACTCAATGATGTATTCAGGTTTGTCGGTAGCGTAATCCGGGTTAAACTCATTGTATAACCGCAGATATACGACTTCATCATTAGGGTTGAACGCCTTTAGGCCATAAACATCAGTTCGCCCTATGCTTACGGGTAATTTGGTATTGTTCACATCCCACGACCGATACCTTGAAAGTCCGTCAGCATTCGCTTTCCGATACGCTGCCTCGATGTTTACCAGGGAAGCGCGAATATGTGAAAGGGGCTTAATTATTGATTCCATACTTCTCCTTAAAATGTGGTTCCATCAACCCAGATTGTCGTACTGTCCACACGGGTACCTAGCATTTGGCGAAACTCCTCTTTCGACCAGTATTTTGAGATATCACTGTTCGTAAAGTCACAGCCTTGTAGGTTGCAGAACTCTTCGAAAATGGGCTGCTGCATGAAAAATGTGTTCCGGAAGTCGTTATACTGGCAGAAGTAGTTAAAGCGCGTTTCGCCCTGAAACTGGCAGTAGCTGAAATTATTGGCAATGATGTAGCCACTGATCTGATTTCTGTCGTAGAAAATCGAGTTCTGGAAATCGCACTCAACAATTTTACCGATCAATCCGGTGCGTATTTGCCACGATGAGGAGTCAAATCTGGACTTGCGTAAAATCGGAGTTACCGCATCTTCTCCCTGGTCATAATGCCGGAAGTTCCCTCCGGATAAATCACTTTCAATGATGGTGCTAGAGACAAACTTAATTTTCGTCATCACTGGTGATTGAAACTTGCATTTACGGATCACCACGTTTCGCCATTCCACCACCGCGCCATTACTGCCATTGTCATTCCAGTAACTCTGATCAAAGATGCAGCTCTCAAGCGTACATGCGGTTAACTTCGCCTGGTACATGTGCGGAAACTTGAAATGAGAATCCTCAAACAAGCATCCAAGAAAGTTCACATACGGTGCAAATAGATACAGGCTAGTGATCTTGTAGAATGAACTCCCACGACACGTAGAAATGTCGAATCGATCAGGGTTGTTAGCCTGAAACGACGATCCGTTCTTGAGCAGCGATAAAGGGAAGTAGTTCAGCGGTGTATCGCCAATGATCGCGCGTAGATCAATATCATCGAAGATCATTCCTCGATAGGCTTCAATGCTGGTGGCCGGTTTACGACCGGGTTCCAGCACAGTCTCCCATCTTCCGGGATAGCCAACTATTCCGTTAAAGAACTCTGCAAAGGATGTTTCTTCCCGGCCAAGTTGAGCTTGCAGGTAAATACGCTGATTAAATCGGTTCCACTGTGCGATCAGCTGACGAACTTTGTCGGGTGCTATTCGGAGGGTATCGTTTACTATGGCACTCATGCGCTTCGGTGCTCCCTGGTTAATTCGGTGACAAATACACGACCAGAAGACGGGTTCGCCAAACTATAGGTTAACGGACCTTTAAACAGCTGATCTGCTGGCACGTCGAGTAGATTAACCACTGTTCGCGCTGGTAGCGAGAAATTGCGGTAATCTGGTGATGGCGTGCGAGTTCCGAAAGCAACAAACATGGCCGTATCGGTATCATTTTCGATGATTAAACCTACACGGTTGCCGTTTGGCTCTAACAGGCGTCCGGAATTTTCTTTGTAATCAATACGCCTTAACGCTGTCCGGATTTCGCGCGAAGGTGTATTTGCTACTGGATGGTTCATTCGTAGTACCCTTCTCCAATTACAGAAACTTGATGTGTGGTTACATTGCTGTTATTGGTCACATACATGCTAATCGGGATGTTTCCGCCTATGTAGAATGGAATAAGCGCTGGCATGGCCATAAACTCATCGTTGAGCTGTTTCACGAACAGATCGCGCTTGATTTCATCGTTGTACACCTCAAGACTCACTTGCAGGTCATCATCACCAGTGGATCCAACGAAAAAGCGGTGAACGAGTATCGGTCGTGCCCGTGAAGTGAGGTTTACTAGCTTGAGTTGCTGCTGCGCTGGCACGTCTGCAAAACCATAGACGAATACCGGTTCGAGTATTTTGCGACCTACCTTTTGATTGAACTCACGCCATTCCTCGAGTGTGACATGGTCATATCCGAGCAGTTGCACGTTTGCTTTCGCGGGATTGCTCCCGTCCAGATTGGTAAGCGTGATGGTTAGGAAATTTCCACGTGCAATGATGAATGGGGCTAGCAACGATCTGAACCGGAATAGATCTTGCAAGGCAGAGATTTGTACGTTCGTAAAAATGTCACGCTCATTATTGAGCTTTGCACTGGCGAGAATGGTACCAGGGGTGTTCGTCCCAAAGGAAAGCCGGTTAAAGGCAAAATCCTGGCCATCATAGCCACGGAAATCACGGGATACGCTTTCTCCGGGTGGTATATCAAAAATCAGTGAAGGGGAGAATGGTGAGATTCGTTTGGAAGGACGGAATCGTTTAATCGCATTTGACATGGTATTTTCGTCGATTGGTTAGTATGAAACCCGGCACACAGATTGTGCTGTGTGCCGGGATTTGTGCGATTGCTTCGCTGGTCGGGCTTACTCGGCTATGAAAAGCTGTGTAACCAAGTTGAGGCGACCATAACCGGCAGTATCCCAATGGGCTGCTGTCGGGAATACCGATGCATCAGCGAACTGGATAGTGACGTTAAACACCTGTCCGGCACCTACCTGAAATGGATCAGCAAAACGGATTACACCGTTGCTTCGCATCTCAATGGCTTCGTGCAGAACCTGTGCGTTCGATGCGCCTTCCGATGCAGTTGCATGGTAGGAAGTCGTCTTGAAGTTGAAGAAATCTCCCAGACGGCCCAGCAACATCTGCTTGTTGTCTTGATCCAGCTGGATTTTGACAGAAGCGTGCTTCAAGGCATTAATGATCTTCACCGGATCAATGTTGTCCGCGGTGCGGATAACCTGAAGAGTGGTGTCGATCGACATTCCCAAAATCGCAACATCCTTGTTACCAGGAAGCGGGTTGGTAACGTAGTTGTTGTCGGTGTCAACGCGGGATGCGTTGGCCGGGAAGAAATTTGGCCGTGAGTCATTCTGAACAACAGGTTTAGTGTCGTAAATGATGCGTAAGCGTTTGTCACGCGGCACGTTGAGTTTTTTGACTATTGGAGCGTTCATTTTGCATTCCTTATAAATCGTGATTGGTTAACTCTCCCAAGCCACCTCACGAGGAATGCATCTTTACGCGGTGATTATCAGTAGATAAATCCGTCGTCAGAATGTTCGTTTTCGTCCAGATACCCACTGTCATCAATAAACTGTGAGTCGGCCAGCGGTTCTGGCGTCCAGTTATTGGCGGGGTTTAACGTTTCTGCCGGTGCAAGCCGAACTGTATTTGCAGTAGGCAAGTACCCAGCCGGTGAATTCATGGCGTCAGCAAGCTGGCCACTCATGGGTAAGAATGACAGGTTTGGCATTACTGTGCGTACACCAGCGCTCACGCCAGCTGCACCCGCGCCAATACCGATATACTTCACCAGGTTGGATTTGCCCATGCCGGTGAGTGCTACACCCGCTGCCAGGGGAATACCCACAGCTGCAATTTTTTGAATGCTAGATGGAATAAATCCACTTGCAAGTCGGGTGATTTGTGTTGCTGCTACCATCCCGCCTAGGATTCCGGCTGCTGGTATAAGAAGGTCTTTCGTACGCTTCGTGACAGACGGATTACGGCGGGTGGTTCGACGTTTCGTTGTTCGTTTCATTGTTTTTTTCTGTTTTGGTTCGTGCGGATTGGTAAGAATGGCCAATTCCGCAACCGGATTTTTTGCGTAAGCGATCATTGTGAATCACCTGTTATTGTGTGTGGTACGCGGTAACCGCGTAACCCATCGTCGTACGTTCTGTTAGTTGAGTATGCCACGGCCATCTATCATTAGGTTGTCGATTACCAGGACATCATCGAGTTGATAGACTGGTCGTTTGTGTGCGTCGAAATCGTGCACGTAGTAATTCACTTTGTTTTTCTGGTCTCCGGGTTGCATGATTTTATCTGAGGAGTACCAAATTTTGTGCGCATACCCGATGTTTTTCATCTGCGTGTCGGGTAGATCAACCTGATAATCATTCCCGTCGGCAGGGTAGTGCTTGAATTCTTCGTGCATTCGTTGTGCAGCAGGAGCGTGTACTGTTTTTTGTGCAGGACGCACGCGGTTAGCTGGAACAATAAAGAGTTTGGATCCTTTTGCGTCGCTGAACATGTAATCACGGCCACTAAAGGCAGCGTTATCCGTGTGGAATTTGACTGCTCTGCCCAGGTATGCCAGTTGCAGATTACCACCGGGATTTTTGCGAACACCCGATTTAAGCATTCCGGAAGAAACCCCCAGTTTGAAAGTTTGCTCTGCCCAACTCTTGCGGGACATGAATACAGAGCGGGTTTCAGCCATGAACCGATCGTCAAAGTACTGGCCAATTGCCGGGTCTGTAGCGGTTACTCGATCAGCTTTATCCAGTAAGGCTAAAACGGCCATAGCTGCCTCCGCTACTTCAAACTTTGTCTGCTCTTCGCGGGATTCAAAAGTTTTTACGCGCTGGCCATACATTTCATATTTGTCAATGCGCGTTTTCCGGTTGACCGGATAGCTATTGAAGAAGCGTTCGACGAAATCAAAGAGTTTCTTTTCCAAAGCTTTGTAGTCGGTATCGCTGCCATAATAAACCCGATCAAACAGGCGTCCAACGGCATACATCATCTGGCCGTCGCGTTGGTGGGAAATCGCAAGATTCCCCAGGGAAATACCGCTGTACCTGTAATCAAGATTAATCCCGCTTTCGTAGCCACCATCTTTCTTAGTAACATAGCCACTAGTCCACCCTCTAGGCGACAGATCATTCACCAGGCTTTTGAGCGTGCGTTGTCCATCGGCAGATACCGGTGGAAGCGACTCAATATTAGCGTATGCGTAGGTTGCTTGGCCACGGCTGTACTCGTCACGTTCTTGTTTTAATGCGACGATATTGGCCTTAAACGATTGATAATCGTCCGATAAATTGTTGTACATGGATACCGCGCGTTTAAGATCCCGCGATATCTCCAGGGCTTTTTGCTTCTCAGCATCATCAAGCAGCGCCATCATAATAGTCTCGTAATCCCATCCGCCACTTTCGGTGTCCTCAGACTCCATTTCAGTATCTTTGCCATACCACAGCTCACGGATCCAGTTGGATTTTTTGTTGAGCAATGTGTAACGGTAGGCATCCAGTGACTTGCGAAGCAGATAGTAATGAATACGAACTTCTGCGTTTACGTTGCCTTGACGAACTCCACGGCCATTGCGCTGTGTGAGTTCGCTTGGTTTCCACGGCACGTCTAAGTGATGGATGTCGGTGCAGAACTTGTTTAGATCCATACCTTCACCCATAGAGGAAGTGTTCCCAATAATGACGCGAATTTCTCCGGCATTGAAGCGCTGCTGAATCTTGATCTTTTGCTCTGGTTTGGAGTTTTCTCCACCATTAATAATTGCTATCTCGTTTTTGGGAATACCCATTTCCACAAGAGTGTCACGAAGCAACCGGTGGTAGTTACGTCCTTTGGTGGTCGTAATAGGGTCGCAGAATATGAGCTGGCCATTTTTTGCGCCATCGGTAATACTACCGTCCTTGCCCTCAACATCGCGGGATTTCTTCCAGTAGTTGTCAACCAGCGTTTTACACATCACACCGGCCTTGCTGTCCGGCTCGATTTTTCCCGTGTCCAGCACGATATCAGCGCTATCCCCCGGAGTGGGAATGTTTTCAAGTACATAAAATGCCGGGTCCACAGCAGCGCGTGATCCGGATCCAGCAACAAACAGATAGTTGTCTCGTGAATCTTCGCCCGTTCGCTTGTTTGGGATCATTAACGGCTTATCCGACTTAATCGCATCGACACGATCATTCAGATTCGTGATAATAGCCTGGTCACGTAATCCGGGTTCTAAATACTCCGGATTGTACTTCGCTACCGGGAGAATCCGGCGCACTTCCGGGAAATCAGAAGTATCAATAAACTCAACGTAACGGTTGAAAATACCGCGTAGAGTGTCCAGATTCTTATATCCGGTTACGACTAGTTTATCCTTGAAGTTCCCCAGCATATCGGCAGTTTGAACGCTTTCCACACGTGCATACTGATTGATAAAGCTATCCACATCATCAAGTTTGAGTTGCTCGATGTAATGCGGTGCAATCGCGGAAAGAAGAATGTAAGCCTCAAGTGGCGTGTTATTCGTTGGTGTAGCGGTAAGCAAAAACACATTACGATTGCCCATTGCCTGATTGATGTAGTGGAATTTGGCAAAGGCTTCTTCAGCTCTATCTGAGCTCGTACCAACACCAATACCTAACTCCACGGCCATACCGGACAGGAACAGATTCTTGAAATTATGAGCTTCATCAACGATTAGTGCATCGACGCCTAGTTCATCAAAGTAGATAGAGTTCAACTTTGTAGATTCGAGAGCAACAGATACTTTCTGCTCCATGTTCATCAGTGAGACGAACATTTTTTTGAGAATCTTTTGTAATGGGTTTTTGAGCGTTACTTTCTTTCCGGATGCGGATGCTTGCACTGCTGCTAACTCGGAATCGGTAATCTGAGCGCTAATCTTGTCTATTTCTGAGCGTATCTTCTGCAGGCGTAGGTTTTGATATTCTTCAACCAACTCAGGTGAATTCGGGATAGCCTTAAAGCCTTCATGCGTTACGAAAATGGCGTCATAGTCATTTTGCTGAGCCATCGACAACATGAGTTCTTTGTTCTTCCTGTCGGTTTTCAGGTTCAGAACGTTCGCACCAGGGAAAGCATGTTGATATTCGTCAATCCATTTCTCGACTACCTTGCTGGGCACAACAAACATGGGCTTATTGGCCATACCACGTTCTTTCATCAGGCCAGCCAGCAGAATAGCGGACAATGTTTTTCCGGCACCAACACCATGCGCATTGACAGCAGCGCCAACAAGTAGCGCCTTTTCAATCCACTTCTTTTGATGATCGCGCGGTGCGAATGGCTGACCATTTGTCCATACACTTCCCATATTTGCACACGAGAACGTCTCACCAGTATAATTCGGCTCAATGGTCACGTTGTACGTATCGTTCCAGGCGTCAACAGCTTGCTGTCGAATTTCATCATCGGCTATTTCAACAATCCACTCGGTGAACCGCTTTGGAATAAGCCGTCTCATTTTGTTGTTGTTGAGAACCTGGTCTTCCTGTGCTTTCTGCTTTAACTGGTCGTCTGCTTCGGCTGGAACACGTTGTTTTGGGTAATCGGTGCCATTTAGGTAATATTCGATAATGGATGCATAATCACCTTTCCAACCCCATCCAGACATTTGTGCCAGACTCGTATTGTACCGCGGGATTGCCCAGGCGCGACGTGTACCTCCCAACTCACCACCGGTGGCATACTTCACGTACGCTTTGGCCACTTCAACAGGCATATACGTATTCACATCAGCTAAATCGAAGTTGATTTGCGAGGCGGTTTTGCGTGTCGGCATCATTTCGGTAATGGCCGTGATGTTTTTAGCAATCCCTGCTTGTTTGGCTAGATCCAGTTTCTCTTTGAGATTTCCAGAAATGTATTCCGGACGAATCAGGTAGGTGCCTGAAGACGGGTCAAGGAATGCCGACGGGTCACGCTCGGCCATTTCCTTGATTTTACCCGCGGAGAAGCCCGTAATTTTGGTAAGCACGTCAATGTCGCTACGCAGTCCGGTTTGACGGCAATACAGAATGATTTCAGAAAGTTTGTCTGTGCGTAGTTTTGGCGCAAATTCTGCGTTAAAAATGGTGTCACGCTCGACGATATCGCTGAATGTTATGGATCCTTTGCCACCAGGTCGTGCGACCGTACGAAGCTGATTATAGTCCGGAGATTGGCCGAAATACTGTTCAATGATCTTAGATTTGTCAAACCACCCGTATTGCTTTATATGCTCGTTAATCGCCTTTTTCAGATCAGTACGGATCTCTGCTTTTTGTGATGTGCTGGCCAACTCTTTTTGCGCGGATATGAGCTGTTTTAGAATAAATAGGATAGCATTGGCGGAGGCAGCTTCGTCTGGGAGTTGTACTTTGTCTGAACTTTTGAGCTGGTCGGGCTGTGGGACTGCTGCCGGAACGCGTTCAAGCGCTTTAAACGGGAAGGTGTTGAGCACCGATTCGAGTTTATCTTCATCCATTGCACCACGAACAGCGATTTGGCTACCAAACTGACCAGCGCCAATTTCGAGTGTTCCCAGAATGCAGTCCGGGTTCTTTTTGTACCATGCATTCATGTACACACCAGAGCTTTCTACCTGCTCAGATGTGATGAATATGCGATCTTGATCGGATAGATCACGCTGGGTATCGCGCTTTTGGAAAAACATGACATCGGTAGTAACCGTTGTGCTTGCATTGGCTTCAAAAGTCGAAGACGGCAACCGGTAGGCACCTAAGAAATGAGCCATTCTGGCCATTGCTTCCCGCGCGGACGCATTTTTTTTATCCATGGTGCCGGTCGAAGAAATCACGGCAATCAATCCACCAGGACGCACCGTTTCCAGCATCTTCAATATGAAATGATCGTGAATCTTTGGCTTTAAATCGGCAAAGGTATCGTTACGGGAATAGCGGGAGTAATTGCCGAAAGGAGGGTTTCCGATAGCTGCATTGATGTACTGCTGATGTGCAGCGAAGTCGAAGCTCTTAATGTCAGCCTGTCGGACGTCGTCAGAAGGGTAGAGTGAGCTGGCTATTTGAACGGCTAATGTATCGTAATCAAAAGCAAGAATATTCGTGTTATCGGGCTTGGTGCCGATAAAACTACCAACTCCGCATCCGGGTTCCAGTACCCATCCACCGTCAAAGCCTAAACGTATAAGCGCTGCCCACATGAATCGGGCAAGAGAATACCGGGTGTAATGTTGGTTTAAAACACCAACATCGACGGAAAGGAGTCCGCCTTGACCGGTGTATAGCGACAGCGTTTTTAGCTCGTCTTTGGTGTAGGAACTATGTTTTTCTTTGAGAAGTGCAGCAGCTGCACGGTTCAACTCGATACGCTCTTTTCGAGAGAGCTGAATATCTGGAGTTGTCCTTAGCGAGTAGTTTTCTTTTTGGACGGCTGGCGTAGCAAATGATCGTGCATCATGTCGCTGGCCAGATCCGCTGGGTCGATCTCGAAGCGGGGCATGTTCGGATACGGATTTTCCTCCGGATTTTGGCGCGGTTCTTTTTTGGCTGCTTCCACTGCCTTGTTCGCGGTCTTGTGAAACTGATCGTAAAGTGGTTTGAGGTCTTCTTTTGCCATATATCTCCTGAAAATTGAGGTTGATTTCTTGACCTAAGTTAGAAAATTCTAGCTCAATCGCATCTTTAAATTCATCTTTGATTTTTCCCGCTGCTATTGCTTTTGCATAGAGCGCTACCAGCGCGTCAAAACGTTGTTCACGTTGAGCTTGAAGGGAAGGGGCTGCTGCCTGGTTGTTACGATAGCTAGACTGTTCAACTTCACGATCGATCATAACTTGTTCGGAATAAAATGCGATAATTTCACTTCCTTCGATATTGTTAGAATCCTGGGCAATTATGCCATCATAGCCTAGCTCTCGAAGTGCTGCGTTTATCACCTGAAAATCATTTTGTAAGACTTCGTTATAATCAAGGTCAATTTGACTTTCATCATCGTTTAGATATCCCTGACGTCGAAGTTGTCTGTCGATTTCCTTCTTAATTGCTATACGCCACGCTTTTGTGGCCCGAATTTTACCTTCAATATTATGCAAGTCTTTCTCATAGACAGGCTTCTTAATTGAGGCATATACTTGTAGTACCTTATCCCCAAATTCTGAGGCATTTTCAGGGTTATCGGTCAAATATATACCAGTACCCCAACCTGGTGCATCACCAACTACGAATTTGTCGAATCTTCTGTTTGTACCGTGATATAGCTTCAGCGGGTTGCCGTTTTTATCGACTACCTTGCTGCCCTTAAACCACTGTGAAAAGCGGGTTGCACTATGTGTTTTTACTCCAGTCATGTTAAGCGATTGCTTGAGATAAAAGGGTTTCCAACCTGTCCATGCGGGAATCGAATGTTTCTTTTTGCTTCGATTTTGGGCGTATTTTGCGCGGTTTTACGGTTCGCTTTGGTGCAGCATCTTTTAGCGTGTTGAACCGATCGTTGGCTTTGTCGCCATTGATATGCTCAAAGATAGGTTTGCCGTCCTGTCTGATTTGGTAGTTTCCACCGGTGTAAATAAGGTCGATTTCACTTCCGGATTTCGTTTTGCTCGATCGCAACACGCTGCCATCTTTAATCTCTGCTTTTCGTGCATCTTCGACTTTAACAGTTGGTCTTGACTGTGTAGCTGGTTTGGTTTTCGTCGCTGGGGTGCTGGCCTTAACCGTTTTAGGTTTAGATACAGTCTTATCCCCTTTTTTGGCGTATTCCTTTTCTTGGCGACGATATTCTTGAGCACCCAACACTTTGCGTGCATGTGCTTGATTTATGATTTCAATAACGGTAGAACCTGTTTCGGTGGACATCTTTTTCCAGGCCGACACAAAGGTGTCCGCGCAATGGGTATGAATTACCTTACCAGATTGAAGCATTTCCAAATACGATTTCTTGTTTTGACGCTTGTATCGGAAGGAAACCGGATTGCGATCGACCGTACAGCTGTGCGCAAAGTCCACCATGTCGTTGAGGCGTTTAATCCCGCGGATTTTATGTCGCTTGGCTATGTCTGATAGTGGGATTTTGAACGGTACGGGTACCGGGTTTTGGCGGGGTGATGCTTGTTTCTTTCGATCGCTGGTCTTGGATTTGCGTTGATCGAAATTTATTGGCATCTCCTGAGCATCGTGTGGTAGTCGATTTTTCTCTACATAGACAACACCATCGGCAACGCGTAACTCCACATCAACCATGTGTGCCAGCATGGATGAACCTTTAAACTTCCCGTCTTTGGTGGCATGGTTAACGACAATGAAGAAAATATCCTCTTGCTTACACCACTCATACAAATCAATTTGTTCTTTTTCGCGCAGATGCGCCATGTGCGCAGAATCTAACACCAGCACTTTAGCCTTGTGTTTAATCACGTCCTGCTTGAGGTGGTGTAATCCCAGATAGTCGCCAACAAGAAGATCTTTCACCCCGGCACGCATCCGTTCGATTTTATCTTTCATGGTAGCGCCAGCACCTTCTTCACTCGAGCAGTACAGCACGGTTCCACGACGCTCCGATAGTCCTTTGGCCAACATGATTGAAACCGTCGATTTTCCAGAGAATTTTACACCCCATATAAATACAGACGTATTGCTTTGGGCACGACCAATAATCTTCTCGAAGCCTGGAATATAGAATCCCGGGAAGTTTGTTTTTACCAGATCGGATGCGCGAACGACACTCATTAGAATCTCCTCAGAATGATACCCGATACTAGGCCGCCAATAGCAATACCTAACGCAACGGGTGCGACTTGTTTTAATAATGATTTCGGCCCACTTTCACCGTCCCCCGATATCAAATCCACTACTTTCTGCGCATCAATGTGTTTGAAGTACTCATCAACCACACGTGCATTAGCTTGGTAGCTGTTTCGAAGCACTTGCGGATTTGGCGACAGGTCTTTGGCGATTATTGCCTCCGTAACAAAAAAACCTCTGCGATCTCTGGTAAGCGAGTCTACACCACGCACAACCGTATCACGCCAATCGTTGATTTCTTCGAATTCAGCTTCTTGTATGTGAGAAAATTGGCTCATTTAGACAGGGCTTTTTTTAGGTCACGTTGAATTTGTGGCCACAATGGATAGGTGAAATAGATTCCAGCGCCAACTAGCGCCAGAATGGTGATATTTCGCGTTGTTTTGGCGACGCGTTCCATGGTTCCAGCCGGACCCACAACAGCGTTCGTAAGACGCTCTGATAGAGGTAATGTTGGTAATGTGATAACACCCGCGTTTACCAGTGCATTTTGACTGGTATCAAAAAGGAAGTCGGATGTTGCTGCAATTGGCTCTGCTTTGCCAGATTCAATGTCTTCTCTGGATGTGCGTTCTTTGAACACTTCCAGTCGAATCCAGTGATTTTTGTCTGGCCGGAAGGTTGAATCGAAAATGAGTCTAGCAATCCCAGAACAATTGGATAACTGTGAGGTCACCACATTAGTAAATGCCCATATTTTGCCAGCATGATCATATCGGCCACGGGCTACCACTACTGCGTCCACGCATCGAACCGGACCACCAATAGCGAACCAATTCTCGGGACGAAGCACAGCGAATCCAGCGCGTTCGGTCTGCACCTCAACATCGAGTGCGAACGGTGTTCCCGCGGGTGGAAGACCCGAATCCGGGTATCGCTTCGTAATGCGAAGCTGCAAGCCCGTTTGATTAATGACGTCGCTTAAATAGTGGTTCATCGTCGTTTCCGTTTGCGTGAGATTAAAGCTACTGCTGCGCCAACCACCACCGCTCCCCCTACAAAGAGCCAGGTTTTATTGTGTGTGTGCCCTGTGGTGGCAGTGGTGGTTGTGGTCGTAACAGCTACATCGTTGTTTGTACCGGAATCTACTCGTGTTGGTGGTAGTGGGTTTACCGGAGTCAACACGTTGTCTCTGATACTATCTATGATGGTGCCAATTCGAGAGCTGTGCCCGGTATTAGAACCAGTATCAGTACCTTGATCTGGTATCAACCCATCATTTCTAGAACCGTTATCTGGTTGAAATGGATCTATGTAGTAGTCTAGTTCGCGCTGGTGACGAGATTGGCCTACATCGTTTAAATATCCTGATCCACGCATGATTACTTCTTGTTGTAGAGTTTATATGCGCCATAACCCAAAGCTACCAGTGCTAAAATGGTTAGGAGTCTGGGACTTACAACCGTTGCTGTAACCGGAGTCACAGGCACAAATCGTCCGTCAACGAGATTTTCATTACCCGTTAGCGTGTTCGGTGGGTAGGATACAGGTGGGTTTACGTGAACCGGATAGCCTGGTCCTGGTACGGGATAGCCTAGATCACCCAAAAACCCAATGTCTGATATATATCCGCTTTTTCCTGTTGTTCTCGTCATGGCATTACCTCTTTTTCGTTTTAGCAAATTTGTACACACCGTAACCGGCTGCTGCAATCACGACGCCAGTCAGTGCAATCGTTGCAAATGATCGAGCTGGACGCGCTGTAACTTGGACTTCCGGCAATGTTCGTTGAACAGGCGTGTTTGGGTTAAAACTGATAGGCATTATGCCTGCGTTTGTAAATGGTGGTGTCCATGTCTGGTTACCACCTTGATTTACCGGCATGGTTGATACCAGGTTATCGATCACTGGATTTACGATGAGGTCACGCCACCATTTGCTGTCATCAAGAAAACCGGATTGGCACGAATTACACTGCGTATTCATTGTTTGATTATTTAAGTAAGAGGTAGGTTCCACCGGCAGCAGCTATTACACCGATACCGACGAGAAGTGGATTGATGCCAGCTCCAGTACTTAACATCGTCGACATATTTTCCGGTATTATTGCTGCTGCTGTGCTTTGTGGCTTATTTAGCTCCTCAGCGCGAGCAAATACCGCTTGCATGATTTCGGGCTTCGATTTTACATGAATTTCCCAATCGCCATTCCAGGGTAATTTCTCATTGAGTGCCTGAATGAGATAGGGATTAGCTTGTGCATACTGCAACATGGCATGTGCAGCTTCATGATTGTTGTAGTGAATGTAAACTTGTGGGCTCATTCCCATTTGTCGCAATCCACTTACAGCTGCATCGCGACTTGCGCGACGTTCTGCACGTCCTGCTGCACGGTTGGTGAAGATGCCGGTGAATCCACCAATTACAGCGCCAACCGCTGTACCTACACCCGGGAATAGTGCTGTGCCAATCGCAGCTCCCGTTGCTGATCCTGCTGCTACGTGATTCGTAGCATCATCTAAATAACCGGATTTACCGGTCGGTGTTTGAGTTTCGTAATGATCTGACATGGTTTCTGCGTTACTGTGCACATCGGAAAGCATAACTTCCCAACGTTTGGTTATCTGTTCTGCAGGAATGCCAACTCCTGCTGATTTTGCTAGCGTAACGTCGAATGGGTACCAGCGGCCATTATGTTCAAATTCAAGATATATGTGTGAAAACTGTGTGGGATTGTTGTTTTTTTGACCAATCACCACCACACGAGAGGGAATACCCAGGCTCATCAACAATGATCCGGCCAGTATGGTCATATCATCGCAATCACCTGATTTCAGTTTAAGCGTTACTTCTGCGCCTTGCAGCCATTCGATATGATGTGGATCTCGAACGTATGCAATGGTGTGTTTCATCCAGTTATACACCGCGCTGGCCACGTGGCCAAAATTTCGTCGATCAGGATGTCCGGTTCGCTTATCAACCGGAATCCCTTGTGTTATTTCCAGTGCTTTTTGTCGCACCTGAAAATTGCCTCTACCATCGAGAATTAATTCGCGAATTTTATCAACTACACCAGCGAGTCCGGGGTAGCTTCCGCGAGATTTACGAACTTCTGAGGCCGTACGCTCCTCGTCTGTTCGGTTCCTCGTAAGTGTGAGGCTTGGGAGAGTCATGGTTTAGTAATTACATCAACTACTCTGCCAGTGGTGGCAACCGGGTTAAATCCAAATTCTTTGCCGATCATGGCCACTTGTTCTTTGGTCATGTCGCCAAAGGTGATCAGAATCGCGCATGGCTTATCACGCTGGGTTACCAGGCGAACAGCCGATTCTTGCACAAGCTTTGCCGTTTGCTCATGCAGCTGGGTTATGCCGATAGTTTCAATTTTGCTCATATCTTTTGCTTAAAGACTTCCAATACATTCACGATAAGTGCGCGTACTGGATCGGGTGGGTTGATTTGAAATGTGGAGAAAAGCATGTTGGTTGCTTCTTTTGCCGGCATGTACTTGAGCACGGTTTTAGCCTGGTTCAAATTGGCTATGAGTGGCTCAATAACAAGGGCTACACGCTGCGGTGTTACCTTGCGTTCGATCGCTTGAGTAGCAACTTGTTCAGCGATCATCATCCATTCGCGGGCACCTGGTTGTACACCTTGCTGCGCTAAAATCGTCAACTGTTTGCCGACCATTTCAGCAATAGCGGAACTGTCCGGAGATGCTTTAGCTACCATTGCTGAAACAGCATTCTCAATGATGGTATTGGCAAAATTCTGAAATGCTTGTTGCATAATTTGATCAGGGGAGGGCTTTTGTTGTTGGTTTGTGCGCACTTCCACGGCATCGCTCACATGAGCATCTGAAACAGGTTGAGGTGCATTGGCGTTGGCCATTACTTTTTCGATGAGAGGCATGAACTTATTTAATGAGTTCATCCAGGCGGGTGTTTCGTCGTCGGCATCCTCATCGTCATTAATGCCGTTTAGCTCATTTTTGAGCTGGGCTATCGCAAGTTCTTGCTTAACTGCAGAGAGCTCTGATCGTAAATTTGATATTTCGTTTGAATGCTGCTGGATAAGTGTCACCTTTTCATCGGCCAGGCGTTGGGTTAGATCAGCATTTCGTTGCGCAAGCTCATTGTTTCGCTGCATGTGTGACTGTACATCAGCTTGAAGTAATTGCAAACGGTGATCGTAGTCACCGCGAATTTCTTCTTTAATTCTGGTCCGCAAGGTTTCAGCATCTAAAGCGGATAGAGAAGGAGAGGCATCTTTACTTTTTTTGCCATTTTCAGGCGAATCGATCGTAAAGCAAATTTCGATTTCAGCACCTTCTTCGTCCGTTGTACGAAGTAGGTATTCACCACCTTGACGCAGATCAGTTTTGGCAATTTTACTAAGCTGAGCTGGATTGTAACGCGGGATGGCCTTCATGTAGATCGGTCGATCATCACTCAGACGCATTAGAATGCCATGAAATGGAAAATCGGATAGAATCTCCATTTCCGTTTTAGCAAACGTACTGTCAATTTTGGGGTTAGCTGGCCTACCTACCGGGTTGCGATATAATGGTTGATCCGCAGTAGCAACAGTTTGTTTTTGCCGTTCCATTTCTTCAAGAGCATCCTGACGACCTCGGTGATAATCACCGTTAGTTACGCTATCGTTTAGATAATTGACATCACGTCTATATTCCGCATCGGCTAAAATATCACTGTGATGTCCATTTAGATGGGTATTGGGATCCATTGCGGTTGTTTGGTGATCAGGTGAGTAGGTGAGTATCATACGGGGATCGCTATCACCTCTAGAAAATGAAATGGCAACTGTGCACGTTTGCCACGTTCACGATCCCCTTCTTTCGGGTGGTTTTAATAGTGGCGACAGGTGGATTCGAACCACCGACCTCCTGGGTATGAGCCAGGCGAGCTACCACTGCTCCATGTCGCAACAAATGATTACAAACTAAATGTCGTTAGTTAATCAACTATGCGAAAAACTGTACCTATACCTGGTAAATAGTGAAGGCGGCATGAGGTGATCTTGTTTTAGCGCTTGTAAATTCTGATATATGGATTCGTTGTAACCGTGCTGATAAGCTTCTGATAAACGTAAATCAGTTTTTTCAGAAATAATTGCATCACTTACCATAATGGCAATGGTAATGTCATCATCAGTACACAGCGAATAATCATAGATGATTGAATTGGCACTGGTGATATCAGTGTTGATGATATCCACGTAGCTGGTGGAAGTGATTTCAGAAGGGGTTTCTAGACTTGAGACCGGATTGGTGACGGGCATCATGATGAACAAAATGGCTGTCAGCATCAATGTGAGTACATGGGCAATGCTTTTCATGTGTATTCCTCGGTGGTTAATGTTGGTGTGCATGGACAAGTATAGCACTAGTAAGTGCTTGAAAAAACGCAAGATAGTTTATGCCACTTTATGCCATTTTATTCTACTTATTTACACTTTAATCCACTTATTGATACTTAAATCTACTTATTGGTATTTATTGACATGGATTTACATGGAATGAAATCCCGAGACATCTAAAACCGCTTATATACGCTTTAAACGCAGTATTGTAGGCATCAAAAAAAAGCCCTGAGAAATGCTCCAGGGCTTTGAAATTGAACGAATAGCGTGCAGCTATGACCTATATATATGATTACTTTAGCTCTTCGATCGGTCTAATGATGTATTCAACGCCACTACCACCATAGCTACCCGTATTTTTGTCGTCAATGTATCGGTTTACACTACTGGACCAATAGAAACCTTTTTCCCTGATGTAATCCGCCAGTTTTTCTCTATTCCGGCAAACCATCTCATTGTATCTGCAATCATTGGTTTCTATTTTTATTAGAATATACATTTGCGTATCAGTTGTTAGCGTTTTTGCTCTTTTCAACAAATCGTTTCATCATGTCATTCCAGTCATCCATGCTGGTGCGACCGGTTCGCCTCTTGTCTTTTCCAAATTCATATAACTTTTCTTCAAGATCGGTTAACTGGTCATAGATACTATATGAAAGTGTTAGCATTTCATACTTGGCGATTTTCATGGCTTCTGCCAGTATCCTGGCCTCATCTTTTGTTAGTCTCATTGGCGTGTTTCCTGGTCTTGTATGGTGTAAATTGGTTTTGCTGACTGCTTTGGCATCATTGATGTAATAACGGCAAAAACTCCAGCAAGGATGATCAATATTGCAATCACTGGTTTATCCTTTTCTATTGGTTATCGTGTCATTCCACAATGTTCACACTCGAATCTACCGTCCGTCCTTTCACCGCGGTACTTCCAATTGTGGCCAATTTTATCGCAAGTTTCGGTACTTGCAGTTTTGGCCAACTTTATCGCATTTATTGTTGTTTTGGAATCTAGATTTATAGCCGTTTCATGTTGCACCGTTTCTTGCAGTGCTTTGACCAGGCACTGCGCTTTTATGAGAGCAGCTTGGTAATCCTTCACACTCATCAATCCTTCAACATTGCTCAACTGGAAGTGTGCATTGTCTACAAAATCAATCATTCGTATAGGGTTAGGTATATAATTCATATCTGGATCCTCGGTGTAACGATCAGCTTGGGATTCTTAATGATCTGATCGATAATGGTGTTCGCTTCAGTGAATGTGATCCCGTGCTGGGTGTATGCGTTCTCTTTGGTATTGATTGCAAACGAATAGACGGGGAAGTATTGCCGGTAATGGCGAATCACGGTGCTCCTGGAACAACCCAATCGCTTTGATATAAGCTCATAGAGGAGTTCCTTCGAAAGTATCTCCGGATAATCGCTGGAGTATTTCATCCAGTCCGGATCACGCGGTGTATCAGGGCTTTTGTGCATGGCGGTATAAGTATTTTTGCGGTTGTAATTCATTGCTGAAAACGCGTTAGGGTGGAGGTGGGAAGGTAGTGGGCGAAAAGGCTGTTTTGGCAACAGTGTTTGTTGTGTTGCATTGTTGCAACGGTATTTAAGCACTTGATTTTTAATAGGTTTAGCTTGCAACAAAACGGCAACAACCCCTGTTGCATCTGTTGCCGTTTTGCAACAGGCCTGTTGCCGAAATGTTGCCAAATTGTTGCAGATTTTTGGGCTCTTACTCTATATATGTAATGTTTTCTTAAAAAAAAATGTATGTAAGTAAGGGGCTTTGTGCTTTTTTGCCTAAAAACCTTAGTTCTTGCAACAATGCAACAAGTTTTACCTGTTTTTTTTGAAAAGTGGTATTTCATGGGCAAAAAAAGTTTTTTTCTAGAATGCTGGGGTAAATTCATCATTTTGGCCACTTTCCGATTTAGTATAGTTTGGTGCTTTGAATGCGTAGGAAAAACGCTGATCAATATTCTTGCTACTGATCTTATATCCACGTTGCTTCTGCTGGCTTTCAATGCCGTCCGCTCGCCAACTATACACCGGTCCCTCTGGGTTTTCTGATAGCTTAGCAATCACTTTTCGTACCTCGTGTTTTGGTACTGTTTTGATGTTCTTGAAGCTCTCGTAGATTTCCCATATTCCACTCCAGTAAAGAATTAGATCACCGTCTTTAGTCCAGTGGTAGTGTTTGCCGTAAATCTTACCAGAATCAACCAGGTAACCCACAGTGGATAGGAAAGAAGCAAGGTGATCATCCTGTTGGCTTTCAGCTGCATTATCGACCAGGAACTGTACACCGGATTTCATGGCCAGGCTATTTTTAGATAATGTTTCGTACTGGTGCTCGTAAAACTCCTGCATCTCCTTTGAGTTGTCCTTGTCGAGTGCACGTTCTTGGTTATCCTTTAGCTCTTTTGTCAATCCAGTCAGGTAGTTGTAGACAACGGTCATGGCTGCCAACTGCTCACTCTGCCTGTCGTAAATCTGATATTTCACTCCGGTTTCGTTCGATTTACGTGCTACAATCTCGGTTGCCTCCATATGCAGCATCCCTTTGTAGCGTGCCAGTTCACCATGTAGCTCGTCTCGATCGACGTTATTCATGCGAACCATTGCAGCAATAAACAAGTGCTGCAGTAGTTTGCGTCGTTCAGCCAGCCAAAAGTAGTTCGATTCGGCGCCACGCTTGTCCTGAGCGTACTCAATCTTGATAGCACGTGAGTTTAGGTGGTCTTCGATCGGCAGGTAGTTTGAGGTAAACAGAACCATCGATCGCACAACCTTCTTCTCGTTGCGTTTTCGATTAGCAGCGCTCGATGTATTCCGGGGAATCAAATGAAACCAGGTATTGAATACCTGGTCGGTTACTTTCACCTTTTTACCCATGCCGTCCGGGTAGAATTCATCCAACCAGGTAGGAATTTTACTGTTCGAACTCAACACGTTCTCCAGGGCTCGCACAGTCGGCTCAGACATCGAAGCAATGGTATTAATACCAAAGAAACTGAGTATGATTTCAGCAATCTTACCTTTCCCGGAGTTGGCCGGACCATAGATATACATGTAGATGATGTGATTGTACGCTTTCATCATATCATCGAAGAGCAAATACGAAAACACGTAGTTAAAGATGATGTTTCCCTCATACATCTTCGTTTTCGCCGTACCAGAAACCATTTCACAGATGTGATCATGAACCTTTCGAAGTTGGTAGAGAAACTCTTTATCGTCTTCGATCAGTGCTTTAATCAGCTCCATGTCCTTAGTGTACAAACCGGTCTGCGAATCTACCAGATCAAGATCAAGCTTGGGTGCATTGAGTAAATTCTCATCAAGGGCTATGTACTCATCGTTCTCAATAAAAAAAGCTCCCTGCTCATTGGGTGCAATCATCGTAAACGGCTTCATTTGATCTTTACGATAATTCGGGATTCGTATCAGGCAATCTTGGGTAATGTAGTAATCCACACCTTTGTGCTTAATCCGTCCGCAATAGTCATACTGTGTGATCACACTCGGCTTATAGTGCTGCGCCAGATGCCGGAAGAATGCCTGTGTTTGCTTATCGGTTTGCAAAAACACCTGAAGCATTTCCAGTTCCCATATTCGCTTTGCAAAGTTCTTCTCATTAAGGGTATCCTCCGGGGTTAGTCTAACGATTTCGGTGAGGTACCTTCGGCCATTCTTCATGTACTCGACCTGAACCTCATACATGCGTTCCCACCGGTTGATGTCATCGTTGTAGATCTTAATTACAGATAAGAAGATCAGGTTGAAATTCGTCACCATTTTTGAGTCGGTGGAATCCTTTCGCTCTCTGCGGTACCAGTGCAAATTCTTGGAATCAAACCAGAACATAGCATTGGTTTTATCCGATTCGACTTTGCCCTGGTACTTACCAACAAGCACGGCCAGGTGTGAGCTTGCGTCGTCCAGATCAATATCATCACACATGGCAACATAGTCGCCTAGTGTATAAACATTGTCTGCTGAGTCTTTACAGGTGCGTTCCTCGATGTCTAATGTCAACAATTCACCTTCGTCATCGAATACATTCGTGCATCCTTCAATAACGGTTGCATCTGCGGTAAAATCGGGTACTTCCGGATACTCTTTTAACACCCATCGCCAGAACTCCGCCGTTTGTACAGTCTCTAAAAAATTATCGTTACTCATATTGTAGCCTTCTTAAATAAGCGACAGTGAGCATAAAGACGGATATCAGATGCAGAGCTGTTTGTTATGCCAATAGCCTGGCATTTATAATAGGTGCGTGATTTTTTCCGTAATCGCACGCAAAACTCACAGTGCCGGCACTGGCGTTTGGAATCCCATTGTAGCACGTATCCAATTTCCTTTTTGCGTTTATTAATCGGACCACGTACATCCTTTGCGACAATCCGGGTAGGATTCGGATCAAATAGGTCTGGGTGCAAATTGCTCATACCAATTCAGTTAAAATGTTAAATACGTCAGTTAAGATGAGGCATACCCGTGTCAGCAGATATACCAATGAGAGAGCGCTTAGGGTATTCAATAGCAGATATCTCGATATCGTACCTGCTTGGGGATCCTTTTGAAATTCTTCCGGAACTCGGCTCCCGGATTGCAGTAGCCGGTCACGTGCTTACTAGAAAAGTCAATAACCAGCTTCTTCAATAAGTCGTCTATGTGATCGATAGTTAAATCTCGTTTCACACGCACACCAATACCGTTCTTACCATTGAATGTCTCGATTAGTATGTAGGTTCGGGTCTCCCACATATCGTAGCTTACAATAGCTTGTGAGTCCTTGATGGAGGTTAGTTTCTGTTTGCTCATAAAATTCCTTGATTTAGTTTTTCGATCGATTCAACCCGATCTTCTGATTGCCGAAGCACTTCCTCGGCTGTTCTGATGCACTTGAGTGATTCCGCAGCCTTGCGAACATCTTGCTCTTTACCGGCAATGGTGATTTTCTCAGATTCGATTACAACTATCTGCTTTAGCTGCATTGCCCTAGTCAATTCGTTAATACCACTCGATATAATCGGCCGATTTTTTTGTGATGTTGAATTCATGGTCAGTTAATGATCTTAATGAGTATGAATAAAATGATTGCGGATGCCGCGAATATGCTTGCACAAAAGGCAATGTATCGCTGGTCTTGCTTGATGTACCCGCCATCGTCGATCATGCCTCTGGTGGCTAGCTCATGAATTAGTTGATTGATGAAATCATGGTCTCGCTGATAAAGCGATTCTACACCATGATAACTTTGCAGATATGCGAATAAGTAGTTGCGTAGTTCTATTGCGGTGCTACTCATACCGTGCTGGTACACGAAATCGGTCACTTCGTATATGATGTCCATGTCCCTGGCATAAAGTGGGAGGGATGAATCGGCAGCGTTCTTACGATAGACTTCCTGAACAGTCGTGCAAATGAGTTCATGCATTGATTTCATGCTGTTGGTACCCCGTATTTTTTGATGTGATCTATCCAGTTGCGGAACATCCTGGTAACCGTGTTGTAGTCGGCACATGTGGTGATGAATGTGGCTGTTTTTGCAGCAAACAAATCCTGTGGCGAGACGATATTAACCTGGATAACGGTCCCGGTATCTTGCTTTGATTTTACTTGAACAGTGGATTCGAATCCGCACTGTGAGGCTATTTCCTTGATCGTATTGGTGAAGTCTAAAACCAGCATGGTTGTCTCCGTTTGTGTTTTATGGTAACTCACTGACGTGAATGAGGTACCTACCATCAATCTTTTTCTTTTTTTCAATTATGCCCTTAGAGCAGTAATTGCTGACGGTTTTTGACCGTAACCCCGTCCGGAGTGAGTACTCCTTGACGGTAAGCCATTCTTTGGGCTTCCGGGAAGCTTGTATCCAGGCTTTGATCGCGTGAATCTGCCTTTCCATGCTCTCTAAGGTCTTGAGCACTTCGTATGTATCTGAATCGTTCACGCATTTATTTGATCTTCACGGCCTAGTTGTGCTTCACGCTCTATTTGTTCCTTAATGCGGTAGTACTCATGGTACTTTCGACGTGAATCTTCTATCGTCTTTTGGATAGAATCGCGTAGCCAGGGCGTCATAGACGACTTTCCTTTGGCCACGGCAATCACAAAGCTGTGACTGACACCTACGCTACCATCGGGTTTCACAAGGTTATTCGCGTAGTCGGTAATACTGGTGTTTTCCAGTTTGAGCGCAGTTTTGAGCTGGTTATGTATATTTGATGCCATTTTTTGATTATACTTACAAAGTGTTACTAACAATATGTAAGTATAGTTGGAGTATTCTGAAATGTCAACAAAAAAGTATGAGTATTCTGAAATATCCATGAGGATATTTTCATTATTCGATTATCTAAGAGAGCATAAGTCCATGAATTACAGCTCTATACTCAAGGGCGCAGGTATCAATCACTCATTTATGAGTAATATTAAAGCTAGGAAA
>JAIUMT010000002.1 GCA_022565415.1 Balneolales bacterium
CCGGAACTTTTTAGCAGCGAGGAGCCTGTTCCGGTCAGCGATTTACTCGATGCAATCGATTTTTACAACGAAACCGGATTCCTTATTCAAAAACCGTTTATAGCTTCCATGGTAGGATTTCAGACATCGGCGTTGAACTGGCAAATCGGACTTCAATACCAATCGGATTACATCATGCGACATCAATCAGATATAATTCAGGATGAGTTTTATCAGTCAGCCACGCTTGCCGCCACCCGAAGTGTTTACAACGACCTCATCCAACTACGGTTTTTATCCCGCTATCAAATAAATGGAAGTGATTTCTGGATTAATCCGGACGTTGGCTACGATATTCTCGACGGACTAAATTTCAATGTAGGTGTGCATTATTTCAACGGTCGGGAGCCCGACGACCTGTATGGACATCTTTCCTTTTACAACTACCGCAAAAATAGTTTCGGATACGTGAAACTAACTGCTTACTGGTAGTGGTTCTACTTATCTAATCACCGAACTCTAACACATTTATACTTTTACAACGTGCGGCCAATCGCAGATTTCATTCTCGCCTATCCCAGATTCGTTCTGGTTTCTGTCATCTTACTATCAATCGCCGCGATATTTCCTGCACTTCGCATCGACACTGACTTTAATCTCGAAGGATTTTTCCCGGAGGATGCCCCGACGATTGAAGAATATCAGATGTTGGCAGAAGAATTTGGCCGGGATGATAACGTAATTGCCATCGCGTTTGAATCGGATAGCTTATTTAGTCCCGAGGTTTTGGGAGATATTTCGAACCTGACGGCTTCTCTGGAAGACATCACCAATATTACGCAGGTAATCAGTATAACGCATACATCTCGCCTGTTTGATGATGGTGGTATGCTGAGATCGGAGCCCTATTTTAGCTCCAACACTGCCGACTCAGTGACAATTAACGCACTTCTTGCAGATCCATTTGCCCGGGGATTACTCATTAACGAACAGGGCGATGTCACGGCGATTTACATCGAACTAGACGAAAATGTGAACTCCTACTCGGTTCGGGAGCAGGTAATTCGCGACATGAATAGTGCGCTAGACAAATACAGAGGCACATACGATTTCAAGATCGCCGGAATACCTTATTTCCGAAATCAATACGTGCAAATGCTTAATGCTGAAATCATTATGTACATCAGCATTTCATCTGTTTTGATTATTGCACTGTTGTGGGGACTATTTCGAAACATCCGCGGAATTTTAATACCGATTTCGATTGTCTGGCTAACCATTCTATTCACTGTAGCCGTAATTGTACTAACAGGGGGCTATTTCGAGATTCTGAGCAGCTCTATTGCTCCAATTTTACTCTGTGTAGGTGTCGCCGACTCCATTCATTTGCTCACAAAGTACCAGGATTCCAGGCTTAACGGAATGGCGCCGGGTCTTGCCCTTCGCGAAACCATCATCATTCTAGGCGGAGCCACCCTCCTAACCAGCATCACCACCGCCATCGGATTCGCAACCCTCTCCACCTCAAACGTTGTCCCGATGCAACGTTTCGGCATTTACACTGCCGCCGGAGTGATGATTGCATTCCTGATTACCATCTTCCTACTGCCTACTTTAATGCCCTATTTCAAAGATCCGGAGCAGCGAAAAGGAAAGCATACGCAAGTTCACGAGTTTCTGGGGCGAATTTTAGAGAGGTCTTACGGATTCGTATTAGGCAACAAAGGCGCGATAATTATCTTCACAGCGTTAATCACAGTTATTTTTGCATTCGGAGCCACCAATTTGAAGGTTAACGGCAAGATTTTCGATGATGTTGGTCCGGACCAGGAAATTATGCAGCACAGCCGTTTCTTCTCCGAGCGCCTCACTCCTCAATTCCCTCTCGAATTTGTAATCGATACCGGCGAACAGAATGGAGCGCTCCATCCTGAAATCCTGCACAAAATCGAAACGCTGGAAAATCACCTGTTAACGTATCCAGAGATTGCCAGAACCACCTCATTAACAACGCTCGTTAAGCAGATTCACGCAACGATGTCGCCAGAAGATGCGCTCACGAATCCGATCCCTACCGATTCCGATCTGATTTCCCAGTACATGTTTCTTCTTGAAATTTCGGATGCAGATGCGGCCTCGTTATTGGTCGATTTTGATTATCAGAGCATCCGACTCGCAGCCAACGTCCAGGATGCAGGATCGTACCGCACCAACCAGATTCGCGATGAAATCGAACCCTTTATTAAAGATTTATTCCCAAACCAAACCGTTTACATTTCAGGTACATCCATATTAGTAGCCGACTTAACCGACAATATTGTTCAGTCGCTAAGCTGGAGTATCGGACTTGCCTTTCTATTCATCTCTTTACTTATGGGATGGCTTTTCCGAGATCTGAAACTTGTGGTTATTTCCATCCTACCTAATGTTATTCCCCTTATTATCGTCGCTGGAACGATGGGATTTCTGGGCGTGGACCTTAAACCCTCAACAGCCGTAATTTTCACCATCGCATTTGGAATCGCCGTCGACGACAGCATTCATTACCTTGCGCGCCTCCGCATTGAAATCGCGCGGTGCAGTTCCCTTTCTGAAGCCATTTCCATAACAACTCAGCGTACTGGTCGGGCCATAATCCTTACGAGCATAATTCTATTAGTCGGATTTGGAACACTAGCGAGTAGTGCATTTACGTCGACTATGCTGATGGGCGCTTTAACAAGTCTAACGATTGTGACGGCGCTTCTTGCCGATATTTTCTTCCTACCGGCGCTTTTACACTGGGTGAAACCTAACTTCGGACATATTATATCGAAAGACTAAGACTGATTTTCTGCCAGATTTGCTGGTGAATTAAATCAATTGACTGTCCGGCATCGATTGTCTGAATTCTGGACTCGGAAGCAGCTAGAGCGTCGAATCCCGCTATTACTTTATCGTAGAAAACATCTCCGGACTTCTCCATTCTGTCTTCGAGTTGATTTGCCCTTCGCGAGGCAGAAACTTCTCTGCTCACTCTTAGATAAAAGGTGATATCAGGGGCTATTGCATGCGAAGCTATGTGATTTATTTGATGAATTTGCTCGAGTGGCAAACATTCTCTGCCGTATCCTTGATAAGCGATGGTAGAGTCGTAGAATCGATCGAGTATAACAACATGATTGCTGGCAAGAAGTGGCATTACCCGACTCGAAATTAATTGAGAACGGGCTGAGGAAAACAAAAGCATTTCAGTAACAGGATCAATTTCTACCTGCGGATTCAGCAGTATCGATCTGATTTGTTCGGAAACCTCTGTTCCGCCGGGTTCACGAAAAACCTGAACCTTAACACCATCATCCAGAAGGCGATTTTTCAGCAATTCGATTTGGGTAGTTTTTCCACTACCATCAATTCCTTCAAATGATATGAGCACGTTTCTTTAGCCTAAAACTGAGGATTAAAATCTTTCTTTTCTTTAGGCAAAATGATACCCAAAGCCAGGTACACTAACAAGGGTGAGCCGTATCCGAAGAAGAAAAGTGCAACGAATGCAATACGTACCAACGTTGAATCCAAACCAAAATAGTCGGCTAATCCGCCGCAAACACCCATAAATTTTGAGTCTTTCCGAGATCGAAAAAGTTTTTTCTTCTTCTGTAATGCGAATTCGTCGAAGCCGTCTGACTTTTTGCTTCCCGAAAATGTACTGGCCATAATGGTCTCTTTACGCTTAGTTTTTTTCTTCTTTTCAACTTTATCCTGATTGCGGGTAAAAAAGCCTAGTCCAATACTTACGACCAATAGTCCGCCAATAATTGGCAAAACTCCGATTAGACGGTCGACATTTGTGCCCATTGAAAAAAGTGAATCCAACACAGACAAAAATCCGACTAACAAAAAGGCCATACCCGAAATTGTTACAAAATTCAGAAATGCAGGCTTCTCTTTGGTTGGTTTTTCATCGTTAAGATATGTTTCCAACGTTGACTCAAGATCGCTATCGCTGAGCTGATAGGTATCTTCCAGGCTACTGTTTTTCTTGGTTTTGGTATATTTATCCACTTCGGTATATATTTAGTGCAACGTTGCCAATGAATTCCGTTTAGCAAGTATAACGACTGCTATCTGCTATTTAATACGGATGATTCTGGATTCAGTTATGATGAAATCCATCGAAACATCGTGTGGCTCGGAAGGAATTCGATCGAACATGTAATCTTCCGGGCAAAGTCCGACTTTGACTGCTTCGGTAATGGCCAGAAAACGATCGTAGAATCCTTTTCCAAATCCAAGCCTGTTTCCATTCATATCGGCACCCAACATAGGTACAAAAACGATATCGAAAATATCTGGACTAGCAACCTCTCCATCAACAGGTTCACGTATTCCCCACTTATTTGGCTGAAAACGCGTATTGTAATTCACAATCACAGACTCCATATCGCCAGAATCAGATAGTACACGTGGGACTGCCGTTATTATATGATTGGCCAATAATTTGTTATACAATTCTGAGGTATCTACTTCTAGATGTCCGGGAGAGGCCAAATAAACATGAACGTTCTTAGCGTTGAGCATAGAAACAATTGACGCGGCGTTGCTCTGAATTCCCTCCGACAACACCATCCATCGCTCTCTTGGGACCTCATTTCGATACTCTCGAACTAATTTACGAAGTGTTGCCTTCTGCATGAAAATTATAATTCAATCAGGTAATGAGAATTCGGACTTCTGCCTTCAAGCTGGCTTAGTAACTCATCCAAAATAGTCTCACCATATTTGTTTAGAACATATAAGCTCGCAAGTTCCCGCTCTTGCAAATTTCGATTAGGAAATAACATTAATTGCACTTTTTGGATGCGTTTGAGCTGTACTTCCTCCTGATTCTTTGCCGATCTAATCAACTTTTGGCGCAGGTTATTTACTGCATTAATCTGATCTTGTTTGGTTCGAACCAAAGTACCAAGTAGTGATGTATCGAAGGCTTCAATCTGCTCGGTATGACTATCGGCGAGTTCGCCAAGTTTGTTTATCCACTCGTTTGCGAGGCTTTGAATATCGAGCTTATTACTTTTTTCTATGTATTGCTTTTCGAGGTCTTCGATTCGCTGTGAGTAATCGGTTAACGAAAATGGAAGCTCATCCAAATTACGGGCAATATTACTTTCGATGATGGTAGCACTGAAACGAGGCAAAATTATAGGCATTTGCATCCCAGCTGCTTCATAGAGAGTTTTCATCTGAGCGTAGTATGCAATTTCACCGGGACCTCCAACGTAAGCTAGAGTTGGGAGTAGACAATCTTGAAGTAACGGACGCATAAACACATTTGGAGACAACCAGTTCGGATTTTGCTCCAATAATTCAATTAGCTCTGGTGTTGTCCATTTATTATTGTCATACGACCAAATGCCATCATCGTACGAAAGTTTGCGTCGGGTGCCAGAATCATCAATCATGAACCAATTGGATGCAGAAACAGAAGCTTGTCGGTGATACTGACGCTCGAGTTTCTGAGATTGCGTTTCAAGGGCCTCATGCATCACTTCGGTTTTACCCAAAAGCTTTATAATGTCGTCTTTTAGGAATTTCCTGGCTTGGGGTAGTACGGAGCCAATAACAACCAATCCGAACCTGGAAAAAAGCGACGAAATAAGTCTTGCAAATGCTAATCCGTGTGTTTGACCTGACGTATATGCTGAGGTAACTTTCTGCATCACCTCTTCTTTGAAATCGGAATCGTTCAGTGCAGCGTTGATTGCTTCATACACGGGATCCCAGTTTTCATCCAACTTAATAGAGCCTGCGGGTGTGCCGGGTTCGTGAGATTCAGCTAGCTCAGCCGTAAGCCAATCGTTGCCCTTTGGCAGACCAATCTTTGCAATTTCAGGGAAATCGTGGTCTTCGTCGGCGAGCCAAAACACCGGAACAACGACTTTGCCGAGGCGTTCTTGTTCGCGGCGAGCAACAGAAATCGCAGTTATGATTTTGTAAACGGTGAATAGAGGTCCGCCTACGATTGTAAGTTGCTGACCAGTAATTAGCGCAGAACTCGATTCGTCTTCGGTTAGATGTTGGATGTTGGCTTTGGCGGCAGGATGAATATCATCCCCATTGTATGCCATCAAGACATCTTTTAGTGCACTTCGATTCCTTGTCGATGACCTCTGCTCAATCCGTCTGTCGAACGAACCGGGCTCAAACGGGTCAAATTCGAAGAACTCGTTAATTTGTGGGAGTTGCGAAGTATAATCGCAGAAAAGTTTACCAAAAGGAAGGTTTTGAAAATCTACCGGCTTAAGCTTCACTGCTTCCCCTTACTTTCTTAATTTCGTCTCGAAGTTTTGCAGCAAGCTCGTAGTCTTCGGCGGCAATAGCATCAGATAGGTTTTTTTCGAGTAACTCCAAGCGTGTTTCAATGGTGTGTCCTGGTTTCTTTAGATCAGACTGGGTTCCCGTATTAACTGACTTAGATGCTTTACTTGGGGTATCACCAGCGGGTTCAGATTCCACACCAGCTTCTTTTATTACCTCATCAGACACATAAATTGGGGCGGCAAAACGAACCGCGACAGCAATAGCGTCGCTCGGTCGGGCATCGATTTCGAGCTTACCGTTGTTCGATTCTAGAACGATTTGGGCAAAAAACGTACCATCCTTGAGCGAATTGATGAAAACATAATGAACAGATGCTCCAAACACCTCTACAACCTGTTTAATTAAGTCGTGCGTCATCGGTCGGGGAGGCTTGATATGCTCAAGCTCAAGAGCTATTGCCTGTGCTTCATAGGTTCCAATTATGATAGGTAACCTTCGAGTTCCGTTTACCTCATTCAAAATTAGTGCGTACGCACCACCGCTACTCGGACTAGTCGATAAACCGAGTATATCTACCTGGATTTTTTCCAAAAGAAAAAGCCCTCAATTATTTTAGTTCCAATTTAGGTGACATCTCAAATAATACTGTTTAACAGCAAAAATGAATTGTCTGTACTTATACGCTGAAATTACACAAAATTTTGCATTCAATCAGCTAGAAACAAGCTTTCGCAAGACCCAATCATCAAGCTGATGTTGTTTAAAATTTGAAGTAAGTGAATATCTAATCTAAACAAATAAAGAATGCATGCTTTAATTGACATTTCATGCAGATGACCCTAATTTTGCGCATCTAAAATTATACCAAAAATATGTTCGAATTATATTTTCCAATTCTACTTTTGCTAGGATTAGCATTAGGTCTATCACTTGCCTTGATGTTGCTTTCAAGGTATCTGGGTCCTCACAGACCAAATAAACCAAAACTCATGCCCTACGAGAGTGGTATGGATCCCTATGGCCAGGCCAAGGATCGCTACTCAGTAAGCTTCTTTCTGGTTGCCGTCGAATTCATCGTATTCGACCTGGAAGTCGTTTTCGTGTACCCCTGGGCAGTAACATACCAAAACCTAGGTCCGGAATCATTTTGGGCTATGATGGTGTTTATATCTGTGTTACTTCTCGGACTAGTCTACACCCTCAAGAAGGGCACGTTAGATTGGAACGCGACACCAGACAAAACAACGTTACCACAAAATATTTAACCTTCAGGAATTTACTATTATGGGTATGGATAAAGCCCTCGGAGATGGATTTTTAACCACTACGGTGGATACAATAGTCAACTGGGGTCGAGCCAATGCACTGTGGCCAATGCCAATGGGACTCGCCTGCTGCGCTATCGAAATGATGGCCTTTGCAGGTCCGAAATATGATGCAGCCCGATTTGGTTCAGAAGTTATGCGGTTTTCACCTCGCCAGAGCGATGTTATGATTGTAGCCGGATGGTGTACATACAAAATGTCACATGCCATTCGTCGAGTTTGGGATCAAATGCCCGACCCGAAATGGTGTATTGCCATGGGAGCTTGTGCTTCAACCGGTGGGATGCACCGTGCGTATGGTGTGGTTCAAGGCGTTGACAATTTTTTACCAGTTGATGTTTACATTTCAGGTTGCCCGCCGCGACCAGAATCTCTCATCAATGCCATGTTACAGATCCAGGAGAAAATCAAAACCGAACACACTGCTAAACTGGACGCATAATGGCCAAAGAACAAATTCTAAAAATCAGCGAAGCAGTTGCAGCCAAATTCGGTGATCAGGTTCTGGGAACTCAAGAACATGCCGGCGACCTTATAGTTTTGGTCGACAGATCGGTTATCCATGATGTACTCAAATATTTAAAGACTGAGCATCATTTTATTTACCTATCTGATATTGTTGCAGCCGACCGTTTTACCGAAGAAGATCGATTTGAGGTAATTTACAACCTTATTTCACTTCGCGACCAGTTGCGGTTCTTCGTAAAAACACGATGTCCTGAAATTGATCCAAAATTACCAACCGTTACTGACATTTGGCATGGTGCCAACTGGAATGAGCGCGAAGCTTATGATATGTTCGGCATTGAGTTTGAAAACCACCCGGATCCACGACGCATATTCTTGCCAGAAGATTTCAAGTATCATCCATTACGCAAAGAATTCCCCCTCATTGGTGTACCGGGGTCTCTGGAATTACCCAATACTAACCCCGACATTGAGTAATTATGTCCTCTGAAGATATTTCCACAAAGCTGAAAACAAAATTTCAGCACGAGCACCAGCTCGCATATTACAAGAGCCTTGAGAACAAACATACAACCGTAGAATTCGACGACGATCCGTTGTCTACGCGTATGATTTTGAATATGGGTCCTCAGCACCCTGCCACGCACGGCGTGTTACGTGTGCTTACCGAGCTTAACGGCGAGCGCATCATTCGTAACAAACTCGACATCGGTTACCTGCACAGAGGCGTCGAAAAGATTGCTGAGAACAAAACCTACCAGGAATTCATGCCATACACAGATCGCATGGATTACCTGTCTCCGTATTCGAATAACGTAGCTCTTTGTACCGCCGTTGAGAAAATTGCCGGAATTGAAGTGCCAGACAGAGCTCAATACATTCGCATGATTGGATGTGAGTTGGCACGAATTTCATCTCACCTTCTATGGCTCGGAACCATGGTCATGGATGCGGGAGCTATCTCGTTTTTCATCTGGACATTCCGCGAGCGAGAGCGTTTGTATGATGTGTTCGATGAGTTTGCTGGTCATAGGTTTACCGTATCGCACTCACGTATTGGTGGCGTAGCGAGTGACTTGACTCCTGCTGCTCTTGAAAAAATTCGCGCTTTCGTTTCTGAGTTTCCAAATGAAATTCGCGACTGGAAAAAGTTACTTAACCGTAACCGAATTTTCATCGACAGAAACAAAGATGTTGGTTCTATCACGTATGAGGAAGCTATTGCTCTCGGAATGAGTGGCGCTAACATCCGGGCAACTGGTATTGCTTACGACATCCGTAAATTCGAACCCTATCTCAAGTACGATGAAATGGATTTCGAAGTGCCTACCCGCCTCGAAGGCGACAATTTAGCACGTTATTTTGTGCGGATGGAAGAAATGTCGGAGTCTATTAAGATTATTGAGCAGTGTCTTGCCAAAATGGAAAAAGGCCCTATTCGAGTCGACGATGCCAAGAAAGCATATCCATCCAAAGACGAAGTTTATTACTCAATGGAAGGTCTCATTCATGATTTCATGATGACAGACACGGGCGTATGTCCGCCTCCGGGTGTAGAAAGTTACCACGCAGTTGAAGCGCCGAAAGGTGAACTCGGGTATTATATCCAGAGTGATGGAACCGGGCATCCATGGAGACTTAAAGTAAATTCACCCTCATTTAGTAACCTTCAGGGACTAGAAGTTATTCTCGACGGACAAATGCTTGCCGATACCGTTGTTGTAATCGGTGGAATTGACCCTGTTATGGGAGAAGCTGACAAATAATTATGCAAAACTACGAATTTACCAAAGAAGAACTGGCCAAGATCGATAAGATCATCGCTAAATATCCGAATCCGCAGCCTGCAGTAATGCCTGTTTTGTGGATGGCTCAGGAAAAATTTGGCCATGTTGAACCAGAAGTTCAGCAATTGGTCGCAAAAACCTTAGACCTGACCCCTGCCCACGTATACGGAGTAGCTTCGTTCTACACCCAGTATTACAAAGAGAAAAAAGGCAAGTATGTGTTGGATGTTTGCACCAGTTTTAGCTGTCAGGCTTGCGGTGCGTACGATACATTGCACGAACTTGAAGAAAAGCTCGGCATCAAAGCCGGAGAAACTACCGAAGATGGCATGTTTTCAATTCAAAGCGTCGAGTGCCTTGGGGCATGTGGATATGCACCAATGATGCAAATCACGAACGACGTTTACGTTAACCATCTCACATCTGAAAAACTCGACAAGGTGATTGAAGGACTCAAACAAGACAAGCTACCAGAATTCGAGCCTATTCCACTTGTTCAAAACCGCGAACCTGCCGAGGAGAAGTAATTTATGTCAGCTATCGATTGGAAATCTTACACCCCAATTCTCATTCCAAACATCAAAGATTATCACAAAATCGATGTTTATGAGAAACACGGCGGTTACGGTGGACTCAAAAAAATTCTTAAAGACCAGACTGAATTCACTCCTGAGAAAGTCACGAATACGGTTAAAGATTCCGGACTTCGTGGTCGTGGTGGGGCCGGATTCAACACAGGTCTGAAATGGTCGTTCATGCCAAAACCAGATGGCGGACCTCGGTACATCGCCGCTAACGGTGACGAATCAGAACCCGGAACATTCAAAGATCGGGTCATTTTCGAGTACAATCCGCACTCATTCATCGAAGGCGCTATAATTGGTGCCTACGCAATGAGCATCACTACTGTATATGTCTACATACGTGGCGAATATCGATCCTGGATTAACATGATGCAAAAAGCCGTCGATGATGCCTATGAAAAAGGATATCTCGGCAAAAACATCCTGGGATCCGAATTTAGTGTCGATATGGTTGTGCACAGCGGTGCCGGTGCCTACATCTGTGGAGAAGAATCTTCGCTGATGGAGTCTCTCGAAGGAAAACGTGGCTATCCAAGAGTAAAACCTCCGTTTCCTGCTCAAAAAGGGCTTTGGGGCCGTCCAACAACGATTAACAATATCGAAACCTTCGCCAACGTACCGCATATTATAAACAATGGCTCTGAGTGGTACAAAGGTATTGGCGCAAGTACACATGCAGGACCGTTACTCTACGGAATCTCAGGACATGTAAACCGTCCGGGTGTTTATGAGTATCCATCTGGAATGCTCATAACAGACTTAATTCACGGCGCTGCTCAAGGTGTTCGCGGAGGCAAGAAAGTAAAAGCCGTTATACCCGGGGGTTCGTCTACTCCTCCTCTACGTGGCGACAGCCTAGAAGGCGTTCGAATGGATTCCGATTCATTACGCGAAGCCGGATCTATGCTCGGAACTGGCGGAATGTGCATTCTGGATGAAGACACCGACATGGTAGACTTCCTGTGGAGGGTTTCACATTTCTATCACCACGAGTCATGCGGTCAATGTACCCCATGTCGTGAAGGAACCGGTTGGTTAGAAAAAACTCTCTTAAAGATTAAGCGCGGTGATGGAACCGTTCGCGATCTGGACCTCCTGCTCGATTTGTGTTCACAGATGGAAGGACGAACAATTTGTGCATTAGCTGATGCCGCCGCATGGCCAGTTCGTTACACCGTAACACGTTTCCGAGAAGATTTTGAAGCTCGTGTCAAAAAGACCGTTTACGCTTTAGCATAATACCTGATAATATCATTAGCTCATGGCTGAAATTTTTATTGATAACAAACGATTTGAGTTCGAAGGTCCGACTAAAGTACTCCAGTTCATTCTGGATAACGGACTCGAATTACCGTTTTTTTGCTATCACCCCTCACTTTCAATTCCTGCAAACTGTCGAAAATGTTTCGTTGAAGCTGGTCAACCTGTTTTCAATCGTGAAACAAACAGTTTCGAATTGGATGAAAATGGTGAACGAGTAATTCGCTTTTTTCCAAAATTGATGACTGCATGTAGCCTCGATGCTACAGACGGAATGGTTATCAAAACGCACGTTACATCTGAATTGGTTAGACGTGGCCAAAAAGACACCCTCGAACTTATCCTGATTAACCACCCGCTAGACTGTCCTATTTGCGACCAGGCTGGTGAGTGTCCGCTTCAGATTCAAACGTACAAGTACGGTCCTGAGGGAAGTCGATTTGAGCACAAGAAAGTACACAAACCAAAACGAATTCAGCTCGGACCTCGTGTAGTTCTGGACGCTGAGCGTTGCATTAATTGCACCCGTTGCGTACGATTCACCGACGAAATCAGTAAATCAAAGCAACTTACCATTGTTCAGCGTGGCGATAATAATTACCCGGTAACTGCTCCTGGACTAGAGTTCGACGATCCGTATTCTGTAAATACTGTGGATATTTGTCCGGTTGGGGCTCTTACTTCATCTGATTTCAGGTTTAAGGCGCGGGTTTGGGAAATGAGCCAGACTCCGTCAATTGATATCACCAACGGAAAGGGTTGCAGTATCGATATTTGGACGCGCGACAACCTCGTAATGCGCATCACACCGCGTTACAATCCGCATATTAACGATTACTGGATGCCGGATGCAGGTCGTGAAGCATACAAGATTTACAACGAAAACCGAATTTCTCGTCCGGAAGTAAATGTTGACAATCAGAAGATCAAGTCTTCCTGGAACAATGCGTTACTAACTACCTCCGAGAAAATTCAGAGCATTCAACCGAATGAAATTCTTGTAGTTGGCAGCGCGTATGCCTCTGTCGAAGACAACTTTGCACTAGCCAAATTCTTTGGTCAGCTCGGTCAGGAGAAAGCCGTTTTTGCACCAAATATTATCGAAGGTAGCGGCGATGATTTTCTTATTTCAGATGATTTAGCACCCAATACAAGCGGATGTGAGTTCTTAGGAATTGATCAACTAGACAAAGAAAAACTCGCAGCCGAAATTACATCAGACCAATACAAACTCATCGTTATTTTGCACGAAGATGTTGTTGGGCGACAAATTGTTACTGCAGATCAACTGGCATCGAAGTTTAGTATCTATTTAGGTACTAACAAGAACCAGACATCTGCTGTTTCAAATGTAGTTATTCCGGTAACTACAGCAGCAGAGCATTTCGTAAGCTACGTAAACGTACAAGGCAGAATTCAGCGTACGATTCCAGCCAAAGAAACGCTTTACACCAACCGTCGTCTGGACTTAGAAATGTCTATGGGACGATTAGATCATTTCGGAACTCAATTCGATAACTGGGTTACCGACAAGAATAAAATCGACTGTATTCCGGCTTGGGAATTTCTTGTACGATTGGCGCACGAGTTGAATATAGATTTCAAGTTCAACTCTGCTCGGGAAGTATTTCAAGAAATCGTGGCAGGAACCGATCATTTCAGTGATGTTAGCTACGAGCGCATCGACTCTGAGCTTGGTGTTGACTTAGCTAATAAACAAAAAGAAGAATTAAACTTAGCCTGATAAAAGCGGATGGAATTATTTACGCCGGAATTAATTAAATCGATTCTCGTAATGCTCGGAGCGACTCTCGGGTTTTTGCTACCTTCTGCGGCTATCGTGGTTTATGCAGAAAGAAGAATAGCTGCGTTTATTCAGAATCGGGTCGGACCTAACCGGGTCGGACCATTTGGTCTCTTGCAACCTTTTGCTGATGTACTAAAACTCATCATGAAAGAGGATGTAACTCCAACACAGGGGAATAAAATGTTGCATACCCTTGCACCGTTAGTCCCGGTTTCTACAGCATTAATGACCGTAGCGGTGATTCCATTCGGTGACGGACTTGTGGTCTCGAACCTCAACATGGGTGTTCTGTATCTTCTCGCGGTTGCATCTCTTAGCGTGTATGGAGTAACAATAGCCGGATGGGCATCAAACAGTAAGTTTTCCCTTTTGGGCGGGTTACGAAGTGCGGCTCAGATGGTAAGTTACGAATTGCCAATGGGTATGGCCGTTGCATCAGTTGTTCTGCTAGCTTCATCCTTAAGTGTTGTTGAAGTTGTAAATGCACAAGCAATGTGGTGGTTCATCTTTTTGAATCCGATTGGAGCGATAATTTTCATTATTGCATCGTTTGCTGAGGCGAACCGAACGCCGTTTGATTTGGTCGAAGCAGAGCAAGAGCTCGTTGGTGGATTTCACACAGAGTACAGTTCCATGAAATTCGGGATGTTTTTCTTAGCCGAGTATATGCACGTGGTTATCGCCAGTATGCTCATCACTACATTTTTCTTTGGCGGATATCACCTCCCGTTTGCGGCAGCCTGGTTGCCAGAACTATCTCCCCTAGTTAAAGGAATCTTAGACATACATGTATTCCTTGCTAAGACCGCTTTCTGGATATTTGTCTTCATTTGGGTACGATGGACCATTCCGCGATTCAAATTTGATCAGTTAATGAATTTGGGTTGGTCACGTTTGTTGCCACTCTCAATAATTAACTTCATGGTAATAGCAATCGTGCTTTACGTGATTGGATAAGTAAATCACTCTGATTATATACTTAGGCAAAGGCTGGTAGTTGATACCGGCCTTTGTTGTTTTAAGGATTCCCGACTCATTATAGAATGATTATGTTAACTGAGTTACGTACATTTGATATCACATTTTCGAATAGCTCAGACAACCTAAACAGGCGTTACTAAATGACTGAAACAGAAGAATTGCTGCAACGAATTTCCAGGTACATCGACCAGCAAAAAGAGGTCTACAGCCTGCCCGATTTTGATATTTCAGTCGAAAACGAACCCAGTTCCCCAATGTTACCCGATATAAGCACCGATTCTACTCTAGCAGCCATAACGACGTTATCCGATTTAGAAACCTACTGTTCGACTTTAGATATTCTACGAACAGACCTGACCGACACCAAAATGGTCTTCGGTAAAGGAAATCCGAATGCCGATCTCATGGTTATTGGCGAAGCTCCCGGTGCTGAAGAGGACAAACAAGGCGAACCTTTTGTTGGTCGTTCTGGTCAACTTCTTACCAAAATTCTGGAGTCTATAAATTTTAGCAGAGACGATATTTACATCGCTAACATTTTGAAGCATCGTCCGCCCGACAATCGCAATCCGCTACCCGCAGAACGCCAACGCAGCCTGCCTTACTTGTTAAAGCAAATCGAACTGATTAATCCGAAATTGATACTTTGCCTGGGTAAAGTCCCAACTGAAACTCTACTTGAAACAAAATCGAGTCTTAAAGATCTTCGCGGACGATTTCATCCATTTTTGGATAAATACGAGGTACTTCTGACCTACCATCCGGCATATTTGCTTCGTGATCCCAATAAAAAACGTGATACCTGGGAAGATGTTCAGCTCCTTCGAAAACGATACGACGAACTGGGCTGTAAGCCTTAAAGCCTTAGCCTTAGCCTTAATAATTGATCCCAACTTTATTCCCTGACCGTTTCCATCCCAACCATGTCAAAAAATTTCAAAAAAAAATACCAAGAAAAACCTGAGCAAATCCTCGAATCTGAAGGCAGAATTCCGCCACAGGCCATCGAAATCGAAGAGGCTGTTCTTGGAGGTATGCTTATTGACAGGGATGCGGCGTTGCTGAGTATGGAAAGCCTCAAAGTAACCGACTTCTACAAACCGACTCATCAGCATATTTTCGAGGCGATGATTGATCTGCTCCAGGGAAAAAATCAGCTCGATTTACTTACTCTCGAGAACGAATTACGCTACAGATGCCAACTTGATGCCGCAGGTGGTACAGGATACTTGAGCCAGCTCACCCGAACGGTCAGCTCATCGGCGAATATGGAATATCATATTCAGATTATTGCCGAAAAAGCACTTAAACGGAACCTCATTTTATCGTGCACCGAAGTCATTAAAGACAGCTATGATCCGTCAACAGATCCGTACGATGTACTTGATTTAGCTGAAAAACGCGTTTTTGAGTTGTCGAACCAGAATAGCCGTGGTGGAGTCGATTCTATCACCGACACCATTAAATCCACGCTTGTTTACCTTGAAGAACTCCGAGGCAAAAAAAGTGCCATTACAGGTATTCCGACCAATCTGGATATAGATCGCATGACAGCCGGATGGCAACGTGGTGATTTGATTATCATTGCGGCCCGACCGTCTATGGGTAAAACCGCATTTGTACTTACTATCGCCCGAAATGCTGCACTTCACTCCGATCCAGACAAGCGAACTCCGATTGCCTTGTTTAGCTTGGAGATGTCCGACCAGTCGCTAGTTCAACGACTAATGACGATGGAAGCACGTGTGGATGCACAGAAGGCCAGGACGGGTCAGTTGAGCGACGATGAGTTCAAAGACCTTATAGACGCGGCTGGACGCCTCTACCCCGCTCCGATCTACGTAGACGATACACCGGGTATCAGTCTGATGGAAGTCCGTTCTAAATGCCGTAGGCTTAAAAACGAAAAAGGAATTGGCTTAATCATTATCGATTATCTTCAGCTGATGACGGCTTCGGTGAAAGACAGTGCCAACAGAGAGCAGGAAATCGCCACAATTTCACGTGGGTTGAAAGGACTAGCAAAAGAATTGGATGTACCGGTGATTGCCCTGGCCCAGCTAAGCCGTGCTGTTGAACAACGCGGACGAGACAAACGCCCTCAACTTAGTGATCTCCGGGAGTCGGGATCTATTGAGCAGGATGCCGATGTGGTTTGTTTTCTGTATCGACCAGAATATTACGGCATTACTACAACCGATGAAGGCGAATCAACCCACGGTATTGCCGAAGTTATTATTGGTAAGCAGCGTAACGGTCCGGTTGGAATTGTGCCACTTCATTTCGTGAAAGAATATGCCCGTTTTGAGAATTTAACATCTGCTACATACTCAAATGATCTTCCTCCAAATGATATGGGTGGCGATGTATTTATGCCCGATGAGAGTGAATCGTACAATGCTAAGAAAGGGAATCCGGGCAAAGGACTAGGTCCCGTAATCGAAGACGACGCTCCATTTTAAATGCTACTTTCCGGATACTAGGGAGCTGAAATGCTCATCGAAATCAAGAACGCGCTGTTTCCAATCAAGATGTGAGTTTATATTTCTAAGCGATGACAACGGCAACGGACGCGCATCGCCCAGCACAAGTTTTCTAAGCTTTTTGAATAAATCATCTTCATTGTCGTAAAAAACAGATGCATGCAACAGTGGTTCGCGCAAAGTTTCGGGAACGAGTTCAGTGTATGTAAGTCCAGATGGCAACATTGGATGACATCCGCAGTAAACAGCTTCCATCACTGCCGAGCAAAAGAATTCATAGCTAGCTGTTGATATCACAATATCGGCTTTATGAAGCAGCTTGCTGTAACGCTCAAAATTATCAGCGTAGCCATAATGGAGAATTCTGTCTCCGTAGCGTTTCCAGATTTTTTCCAGTTCTTTGGGCTTTTCATTGGTCGGATCTCCGGCTAGAATCAAATCAAAATCGCAACCACTATCATCAAGCCTGTCCATCATCCGAAAAAACAGGGCCGGATTTCGGTCATATTCCCACCGCTGATTCCATAAAATTACGGGTTTCGGGTTTTTAACACGCTCGTTATCGAATTCCTGATGTGCTTTTAAATGCAGTCCCGGGTGAAGAACTGTGCTTTTTGCTGCAATTCTATCGATTGAGGGTAAATTCTGATGATCGGGCAGTTCTCGCAAGAATCGCGGCAACTCCATCATCAACGAATCAAAATGAAACTGCGACGAAAAGATGAGTTTGTCGGCCGCAAGCATGCTCAGATAATTGATGTAGCAAAATGTTAAATCGCGCTCTTTGCCCTCGGGAAGGGGAATCGTTAACTGATTTTCATGCATGTACATGACAGATGGAATATGGGCAAATCGCGGATTGGTCAAGGCTATGAAAGCCGGGAGATTTGTCATTGAACTGACCAAAAGCAGATCGATGTCCTCTGTTATTTCACGGGACCTTTCCGCCAACATAACTGCTCCACCATGCAACTTCCAACGCCAGAATTTATCTGACATGGTAAGCGGAATGATATTATGCTCGGAATAGGATTTCAGACCATCTAAAAATGATTTGTGAGAACCTCCCAGAAACGGATCCAATGCCAGTATATTCATAATTATTGCGTACTTCGGAACCGGGAGCGGATCTCGTCTAGAGGTATATAGGTGATGGTTGGTTTTCTAAGCGGCTCTAGGTACGGCTGATTGCAAGCGAACAACTGATCAATCAACGTTTCCATTTCGAGTTGCGATAACTTTTTGCCGCGGGGCATGGCTGTTTTTGTGGCTAGTGCCAGTGAAAGCTTTTCCCGGGATTCTAATTTAAGTGAACTTGAAAACCCTTGATACTGATGAATTATCGATTCAATCAGGCTTTTTTCGTCACCAAGGGCGATATCGGCTGGCACACCATTAATAACTGCTGAAAATCCGCTCATCAATGATATGTCAAACCCCATTCTAAGCAAATCTGGCAGCACATTTTTCAAGTCTGCATAGTCGGAGGCGGATAATTGCAAGGTTTGCGGAAACAGTAATTGCTGCGTGCTTGGCAAACCAGAATCAATCGAGTTCAGAGCGCGTTCGTAAATTATTCGCTTATGCGCGGCATGTTGGTCGATAACACAAAGTCCGGTTCTTGTTTGAGTAATGATATAAGCATTGTGTAATTGCCAAAAGCCCACTGCCCGTTCTCGTTCAGGTCTATCAGCAGCCCCTGAAATAGATTCGAAATCCAGGTGATCTAACTCATAACGACCAGAGCCTCCCCTTTCTGATGGTATATCACCATATAGATCTTGGGCAGAACGCCCACGTGCGCCTCCACTTGAATCGAAGTTAATCCTAGATGGAATTTTATGCACTGGCTGTCCTGATGTTGAAACACCTACATCCGCATGACTACCAGTCGGGAAAGGCTCGTAAAAATCATCATCATGCCGTGGGAAATGCATTTCTGGCACGCTATAACGCTCATTCAAGGCACGTCTGACCACCGATTTCGTGAGCATCGACACCGTGCGTTCATCTTCAAATTTGATTTCCATTTTCGATGGATGCACATTTACATCGACAACAGTGGGATCGACTTCATAAAAGATGGCAAAAAACGGAAACTCACTGTCGCGTACCCAGTTTTTGTACTGCTCTAAAATTACGTGCGTGAGGTGCCGGTGCATAATTGGTCGACCGTTAACGAATAGAAACTGCTCTCCCCTGGTCTTTTTGGTCAGTTTCGGGTCTACCAAGTAGCCAGAAATGCGGACGAATCCGGCGGTTTCATCCAACGGAATGAGGCTGGCTTTGTATTGTTTTCCAAAAATGAGGACTATTCGGTCTTCCAAAGACTGGGAAGGAAGTCTGTAAACGACCTCACCATCGGCAAACATTTCAAACTCAATTCGCGGATTGGTTAGCGCCATTTGCTGAAAAACAATAATGCAATGACGAAACTCGGTGGCATCGGTTTTCAAGAAGGCTCTTCGGGCAGGAACGTTGTAAAACAGGTTACGAATACTGATTGAAGTGCCATTTTCTGTGGCAGCGGGTTCAAAACGTTTTACTTCATCGCCCCAGACTTCGTAAATATAACCGGACTCATCTTCCATCCGTTTAGTCTTAAGACTGACTTGGGCAACAGAGGCAATAGATGCCATAGCTTCACCTCGAAAACCGAGTGTGCGGATGGCATAAAGGTCATCAACGGATGTAATTTTGGATGTAGCATGACGCAAAAAGCAGTTTGGGATGTCGGATTTCGACATTCCGCAGCCATTGTCGTCTACCTGAATCAGAGTTCGCCCGGAGTTTTGGAGGTACACTTTGATGCTGGAAGCACCCGCATCAATGGCATTATCCAGTAATTCTTTGATAACGGAAGCTGGCCGTTGCACAACCTCACCTGCCGCAATTTTATTGGCTATATCGGCAGGTAATACATGTATGATGCCATCATTGGTAATCGAATCTTCTTTCTGCAACGTGTTATCTTAACTGAGGGTGACAAGTATCCACAAAATTCCGCACAATACTAAAATGTAAACGAATATATTGCCACCACGACCACGCCTCGTACTACTATTAACTCGCATTCGCGCTCTAATTTTTTCATCCTTCGAAGGGTCGTAGTAACGTGGCTGATAATCAAAGCGTTTATGACTATAACGTTTTCCCAAAAAATTATTTAACATAATTAAAATCGACTTTTATGAGAGTTTTTTCAGCCTGAAATACTGTAACGGTTCCAACTAAAATATATTCGATTTATGTGCGAATAGAAACCGCTAAAGACCTGAAATTTGTGCTCATTTCATAAAAAAGCCCCGTCTTTCATGGTTAAAAAAGAGCGGGGCTATTCATTTCTACGTTATTTAGGCAGAGTTACCGTTATTTCAGGCAGACTGGCTTCGATTTCTTGTCGTCGGTCTTCAAGCCAAGGTGGTAAAATTAGTTGTTCACCTAGTTTATCCATGTCTTCATCCCGACCAAATCCAGGTCCGTCTGTGGCAAGTTCAAAAACCACTCCATTGGGTTCTTGAAAATACACCGACTCAAACCAGAATCGATCAATTTTCGGACTAGGCTGGAGTCCCACTTCTTGAATCTTCTTTCTTAGAGCCAGCTCCGTCTCAACGTCTTTCATTCTCCAAGCGACGTGATGTACACCTCCAAGTCCCCAGCGGCCTTGTGGCTCATCTGGGAAGGCTGCAAGCTCAACAAACGTACCAGAGCCACCCTCACCCGACTCATAACGCATCCACGTAAGATCGTCGCTCACGTGACGAAAGCCCATAATTTCCGTTAAAAGTTGCTGGGTTGGTTCGGGTGTATGCAACTTGAGACGAACCGTATGAAATCCGCGTAATTGATGTTCTGCTGGGACCGAGCTTTTCTCCCAAATGGAAATGTCTTTTTCAGATTTGATTGTCGACAGAGCAAGCTTAAGTCCATGCGGATCAGTAAACGTGATAACACGCTCATCAAAGCGAGCACCTTCAACTACATCTTGAACGTTGTATTCTTGAAGCCGTTTAAGCCAATAATCAAACGATTCATCTGGAATAGCGAAGCCAACTTCAGAGACTAATCCAAATCCATCTTTCATTTTGGATACATTCGGAAATGGAAAAAATGTAAGATCCGTACCCGGATTCCCCTCAGAATCTGCAAAAAACAAGTGATACACATCTGGTGCATCCTGATTTACGGATTTCTTTACCATTCGAAGTCCTAAGACCTCTGTGTAAAAATGGATGTTCTCGTTTACATCACCTGAAAATGCTGTAATGTGATGAATTCCATGAACTACTGGTGTTTTCATAATACTTGGTGTTTAATTCAACTTAATTTTTATTCAAAATACTGATTATTTACTTGTTTAAACAACTAAATATATAATAAGAGTTCCAATAACATTTAATTTGATAGTTGGTCGCAGAGGGTGAATTAAAGATGGGGCTTTTGAAGTTGGCGATTAGGATGTAGACCTAGGGTCGTTACTAAATTGCCGGTTTCTTTCGTTCAAAAAATGAAGATCAACTACTAGGTTTCCCTCAGATAAAGAATCTTATCAGTCTGTCAAGCCCGATAGCAGAACCTGAACGTCTAACAACTCGCCACGACGCCAGATTTCTAATGAAACAGTCTCACCCGGACGTTTCAACGCGATTCTCTCCTGCAATTCGTTTGCTTCATTGACAAATGCTCCATCAACACTTAAAATAACATCACTATTTCTAAGTCTTACTGCCTCAGCGGCACCGTTACGGAGAATATTAATGATTTCTACACCACGGATGGGGTCTAACCCGAGTTGATTCGCACGGTCCTGTTCAACAGCCGCTATGTGTACGCCAAGAAACGCACGGCGAACTGAACCAAATTCGATAAGGTCTTTTGAAATTTTAAAAGCCAGGTTTATTGGGATTGCAAATCCGTAGCCTTGGTAAGCCCCATTTTCGGTTGCAATAGCGGTATTAATGCCAATAAGTTCACCATACTGGTTTACCAGCGCTCCCCCACTGTTGCCCCTGTTGATAGCTGCATCCGTTTGGATGAAACTCTCAATGCGCATTTGATCTGCGATAATGTCCACATTTCGGCCCAAAGCGCTAACTATTCCAGCTGTTACCGTCGATCGTAATCTAAATGGATTTCCCACAGCAACTACCCAATCGCCAACATTTACATCATCACTGTCTCCAATTATAGCCGCTGGTAGGTCTGTTGCATTAATTCTGAGTACTGCTAGATCGGTAGATGGATCCCGCCCAACTACAACTGCATCATAAATACGTTTATCACTTAACGTGACCCGAATGGAGGTTGCCTTTCCCCCTGCAATGACGTGATTGTTTGTAATTATGTAACCATCGTGGCTCACTAAAACCCCAGATCCAATAGCCGAAGACCGTCTACGTGGAAAATATCGCTCCCACACAGAATCGTCGAATTCATGATTTTCGTCGTCGGGGACTTCTCTACGCTTAGCAGGTACTTCGGTTTCTATATACACTACACTTGATGTAACATGCTGTGCCACGTCGCGCAGAGCTGGCAAACCAACCGGACTCAATGTAACATCCGAAAACTCTGCAGGAAACCCGATACTTCTTGTAATTTCAGTAACCTGCACCTGAGAATATTGCGTTTTATTTACATCAGTAAGATATATCATGAACAACATACCAATCATCGCGCCGGTAAGAACGAGGAGGAGCCCAGTAAGTACTTTCTGATGTAATTGCATATTGAGTCACAAAATTTGTTCGAAGATCGCGTCGGAACGTCTGCCGCGCAATCCTTCTATATGGTGTTGTAGATAAACATCTAAGTGATGTATAAGTAGTTTAAGTTCAGAACGCGGTATAGGGTTCCTGAAAACAGACACTTTTTTCCCGGCAAGGAGCTGAATCAAGTAATTTGCCTGGATATCGCTTAGTTTAAAGCTGAGTCCGATACCGACCGACTTACTGATCACGCCCTCCTCAATATTCAGAAATAGCGATTCACTTGCAACTTCTGAATTTTCAATTTCAGTAGAATAATGGATTCCGACTCCACTGAGCTCCGCAAGTCGTAGTAACATATAGGGGAAAACGTTGGCCACGTCGTCTTCAGTATGATTTAACCAATCAATAAATTTTTCGGCCATTTCGAAAAAATCACGGCTGCTTTCGTTGTCGTGAACGAGTTGGTCGAGCATTTCCATTGTTGCCATTACCAGGGCAAGTTTGGGGAAATCCTGACTTATTTGCCAATTGCGTTGCCGAAAGCTGGCTTCGCTGATGTTCTGAATGGTTCTGGAGGTTTTGATATAGACTACAATGTCCAAAACCTTACCTACCTCAAAATAACCAGCAAATTTGCTTTTCGGCTTTCGTACGCCTCTTACCATAACGGCCATCTTGCCATGATCGGGCGTCAACAGGGTAACAATCCGGCTAGATTCCTGAAAATCAATTGCTTTTAATACAATTGCCGGTGTAGTTACTATCATCTCATTAAATTAGGAATCGGTTGGTGTATCGTCTTTTCTCTGAAATTCAGGATAAAACTTAATCCAGTTTCGGTCTTCGAGGAATTGGATTAATGCCGGCAGGAAGGTTAGCGCAGATAATAGGGTCATGCCTATGCCAATCAACGCCAGTAGGCCAATAGAATATAAGCCCGGATGTTGGGTAAATAACAGTCCGGCAAATCCCAACATAGTCGTAAATGATCCGATTGTAATATGCTGACCCGTACTTTTCAGGACATCCCACATGCTATTTCGGCCTTCTTCGAGGTATCGTGACGCAAGGTGAACGCCATTGTCGTTCCCAATTCCAAGAATTGCTGGCAGAACTACCAAATTATAAAAATTAAGCCGGATGTCGAAGATGATCATGATTCCGAAGGTCCATGCTAACCCCACCACGAGTGGCACCATTGAAATAATAGACCAGCGTAGCGATCGAAACGCCACGTTAACCAGGATGAAAATCATTATGAACGTTGCGGCTATCATATACGGACTTTCATCCTGCATTAGCTCAAGCATTTCAGCGGCGGCGATGGATGTACTTGCCGCGTGGTGAATCTCACCGTCACTGGTGGTAACACTGGCAATTTCATTCTTGAATGCTATAGAATTACGTCCATCGGAAAGTCCGACAGATGGATAAATCATCACAAACCGTCCAACTTCTCCATCACGGGTTACGAAACGTTCGCGCATAAACGCAGGCAGGTCGTCAATATCAAGCGGATCTGTAACCAAAGATGCCCTGCGAATACGATCGAGGTCTTCATCTTGTTGGTCTCGGATGAATGGATCTTGCATCAAATCCCGAATTTCGGCAATTCTTTCGAGTTTGAAATCTTCTTCGTCTTCGGTTGTGGGAAATCTTTCCTGAAGAGCTTCTACATCCAAAATTGTTGAAGATTCACCGTTTTCGGCCTGTCTTTTCCGGATTTCTGCAAGGATTTCACGAACCTGATCGTCAGTATCTGCCAGAATATAGGCCGGATTTCGTCTGGATGAACTGGTATATCCAACGAATTCCCGAAATTGAACATACTCTGTGAACTCAGGCTCCAGAACACCAAACTCATATTCAAATTGGAGTTTTGAGTAGTTTATAGACACGACGATTACTAAAGCGAGTCCGACTAAGAATATGGACCTGGCGTATGGGTATCGCTTTGGAACATGAACAACAGGTTCGTCTGAATTAATGTTGTCATTAACTAAAATGATGCCAAAATGCTCAAAAACGGTGATTATTGCTGGCATGATGTACATCATAGACAGGTAGGCAAATATAATACCCCATCCTGAGATAAATCCGAATTCCGAAAAACCTCGAAAATCGGCAAATATAAGTACAAACAGGGCAACCGCCGTTGTCGTAGCACTAGCCATAATGGCAGACCCGGTGCTGTCGTAGGTATTTAACAAGGCATTAAGCACATCTTCGCCAGCTGACCGTTTTTCAAGATATCTTGCGTAGAAGTGTAATCCGTAGTCAATTCCCAGACCGAAAAGAATCACAAATAACACGGATGTCATGGTATTAAGTGATCCAAGTACGAGGTATGCCAATCCGAAGGTGTACGTAAGACTTAAGATTAGCGGAATACCAATAACCAGAATAGACACCGGCATCCTAATGAAATGACTCCAAATCGTGTGTTTTCTGGCTGAAGCTTTACCTTTTTTATAGTTGACGTATTTCTTAATGAAAAAGTAGAGCATAACAAGTAGCAATACACTACTTATACCCATGCTAAAACTGCTAAATACATCGTCGGTGATCGATTCCACCTCCATGAGGTGGCGCTGTAATCGTCCGCCGTAGCGGAGTTCCATTTCTGGGTGAAACGATGCCAGATCGACATCGGCGAGCATTACCTCATACGAAGAAAACATCCGGCGCAGAAAACTAAGGTCACTACGCGAACCAGTTGGATAAAACTTCAACAGCATTACCGTACTGTCGGCATTTATTGGATACTCGGGAGGAATCAGTTCATCGTAAGCTTCACGAAACCGGCCGATATCAGCTCGAACTTCGTCTTCATCGTCGTCGAAACCGAAGTCTACAAAAAATGGGTTGGCTTCGAGTCGGGCATCTTCAATTTCGTCTTCAAGATAAAAAATAAGATCGTCGAGCTCGGTTGGAGTGGCAAGATATAGGGCGTAATCTTGGAGTAAACCTGTTTCTTTGCGATACTCTACCCTGCTGAAGAAATGGTTTTCGGAGCGATCGTCGTACAGATCAAGACTTTTGCTGATGAGGTACTCGGCAAGTCTTTTATTGGCCTCGAAATCGGGAGATTTAATTGCGACTTCCATCTCCGTTTCGCCACCGACAGTATCCCGAAGCTTATCGAGAGCAACTACGTGTGGATTATCTGGTGGCAGCAGATTTGCTATGTCGGTATCGATGCGCAAGTTTAACGCATAAGAACCACTTATTATGGCTAGAACAACTGCAATAGCGAGAATTGTAACCGGGTAAATATAATTAAACCGGATTATGGGACGCAAAAAATCGAGAATATAGCGCATAGGGTGTATAAATCACAACTGTAAATTTCCTGACGAAATATACAAAAATTAATCGCTTGTTTAAGTTTGAACCGCGTGGATTATGTCATATAAAAAAAGCCATAAAACCTTTGGAGGTCGTATGGCTTTATATATCTTATTTTTATGAACTTAGGCTTCGGCGCGATTGCGTAAATTGTCGAGTAACGCGTCAAATCCCCGGCGGCGTATCATATTCTGAAATGATCTTCTGTACGATTCGGCTGTCGAGACATTGTCGATGGCCATATCGGTAATGAACCACTCATTCCCACGTTTTTCCACATCGTAACTTACTGGGGTGCGCACGTCCTTAAGCGTTGCCGTAGTTTTAACCTTAGCAGAGTTTCCATTGATCAAAATATCTTCATAGATGACTTCGGCACGGTAAATATCCAGGTTATTAAGAGATTGATCGCGAATGATAGAGCTGAAAAGACGAACAAATTCCTCTCTCTGCTCCTCAGATATAGTGTTATAGGTATCCTGGAGTGCAATCTTTGCCATTGCTTTATAATCAATAATATCGTTGATGATATCGCGCAGTTGGTCGCGTTGAGCACTGGATAACTGCGTTCCTTCCGGACCAACTAGTTGCTTGATTTCAGCATCACGCTCGTCCATTAGATTGCGCACATCCTGCTTGCTGATACTTTGTGCTGATGCAAGTACAGTTACGCTCAAAAATAGTAATGAAAGAAAAATTCGACTGATCATTGTGTTGAATCTATTCGTTATGGGCCGGAGCAATTATTGGTAGTCCGGCAGATTTATTTAGCTTTCCTATATTAACGTTAAACTCGAAAATTCGTTGCCTGAGCTGTACTTCCAGTTCCAGGTTTGAGCGGACGGCTTCTACTAAATTTTTCACCTCACCGAAGCCTAAATCGTAGTCTATTTGCTCTAAACGCAACCATTCGTTGCTAATATCGAGGGCTTCGCGGGTGTTGTCGAGTCGTGAAAATGACATCATCATGCGACGATAATTCTCACGAATGTCGAGTTTAATTCCATCGGAGACGGCTTCTCTTGCGTATGATGCCTGCCTGAGTTGCAGCTGGGAGCGGCTGATGTTCTCCCGATTTACCCGAAAATTTAGATTTTGACGAACACCAATCCCATAAACGATGTTTTCGTAGTTCGCACTGTTTCTTATAAATGGATTGGCCTGACGTGGCCTGTTAGGCGTTCGGGCAAACGCAGCTGAGAAAGCCATAATAACAGTGGGGTAATTTGAGGCCTTTGCGATGTCAAGGCCGTATTCTGCCGCTCGATATGCGCTTTCTATTTGCATTAGTTCTGGTCGGGATAAACTAGCCTGGGACTCATAATACATAACCTCACGGATTTGAAAATCAAGAGGATCCAAAAAAGTTTCAGACGGCATGTAGACTTTGGATTCATCATGGTTTGCAAGAGCAAGATTCCAGGCCGCCTCAAGGAATTTCAGATTTTCACTTACTTCGTCGGCCTGAGTAAAGAACTCATGTTTAAAAATTCGGAACTGGTAGATGTCTTTGTCTTCAATATCTTGTTCACCCGATTCCAGGAAATTATTCAATTCACGCTCGGCTGTTTCGATAGTTCGCTTCGCATCATCTACAATGCGTTGCAATTCATAAGCTAACAAGCGACCATAATACAGTTCATACAATTGTATCTCGTACTCAGCACTGCTGGCATCAAACTCTGCTTTAGCCAAATTCACGCCTTGTTTAGCAGCGTTTATTGCACTTCTGATGGCTCCCCAGGTATAGATTGGCTGTATAGCTGAAACCTCCGCTCTGGTAAAAATAGCCCAGTCTTCCCAATCGTTTTCAAGGTTTGGGTCAAGATATAGAGATCTGTCGCCATACAACTCGGGATTACTAGACCGAACTCCTGGTACTAGTCCGTGAGCGGTAGTTAGTTCTATGCGAGGTAAAATACGTTGAGCACGTGCCTGACTTAACCTATTCGTTGCTAAATTCACATCTTGTTGGTTTGTTCGCAACAACGATGATCGCTCCTTACCTAAAGCGATAAATTCCGATACATCAATTCGTATTGTATCGACCGACTGAGCCCCGGCCACGGAAACCCAAATTAAAAGGGACAAAATCGCAGATAAATAACGCATAGTTGGGATTTAAATTAGCTTTAGTGCTTCAGTATGGAAAGATACTCAAAAGCTAACGTTCAGATTGGCAAACCATTACTTATATAAACAAAAAAAGCCCCATAAAGGGGCTTCTTTTTTTGCGGAGAGAGAGGGATTCGAACCCCCGGAACCTTTCGGCTCAACGGTTTTCAAGACCGCCGCATTCGACCGCTCTGCCATCTCTCCGACAGATTCCAAATATAAGAATAATTTTTAATTATTCAATGCCTCAGCACCAGAAACTATCTCAGAAATTTCCGTCGTGATAGCAGCCTGACGCGCCTGGTTATACTTCAGCTTAAGCTGTCGCATAATTTCAGAAGCATTCTCGGTAGCATTGTCCATCGCGGCCATTCGGGCGCCCTGTTCAGATGCATTTGATTCAAGTACAGCCCGCCACATTTGTGTATTTAAGTGAAGAGGTATAATTCTTTCGAGAATTTCTTTACCAGATGGTTCGTAAATATAATCTACACCATAGCCAGTATCACTTTCATCAGTTTTGTCAATCTGAATCGGCAAAGCCTGCACAATAAGTTTATTCTGCGAAATCACAGACTTAAACTCATTAAATCC
>JAIUMT010000003.1 GCA_022565415.1 Balneolales bacterium
GATTCTGGTTGGCGTACCGTCTGTGCGTTCCAGAAAATAGGTTACTGCTTTAGCTTAGGCAGGCAGGTTATTCTCGGCGTAGTAACGATCTACATACTTTCCGCTATTAATCGCGGCCGTTGTGTTTAAAAAGAATGAAACTCCGTCTTCATCAATGAAAATCCTAGGAAGTTCTACTTTACCTGCTGGCTTCAGATCTAGATAGTAGTGATCTGACAACTTGTCCAAAATCGGTACTTCTTTTGGATTATAATCTTCTGCTGCGGCGGTTGCCAGTGCGGGTAATCCGAATGTCAAAAAAGCAATAAGAGCTACGAGCGAATTTTTAAGCTGATGCATCAACCCAGGTTTTGTGTGTTTGCAGATTTTCTGTTGATAAACAAAATTTCCAATACAGATTTGGAAAGATAAGAAATAAATATACTAACAGTAAACGTAATTTGTGGCAAATTACTGAATTTGAGAATTAAGAATATGCTTACTGCTAATACAACTAGTCGGATAAATATCGCTCCAAAAACCTTTGACATAAATTTGTTGAAATCGGCGTCAAAGTAGGTGTTGGCATAGTAAGAGCCGAGCAGTGTATATGACGTTGTGAGAGCTAGTGCAATCAGGGCCGACACGGCATCGTCTCGCCCAAGGGTTAAATAAACGGGAAGAACTCCGGCCAGGAGAAGGATTAGATCAACCAGAAGAATTCTGTAGACAAATGATTTCACAATCCGTTGCGTTTCTTTCGCTCTTTGTCGGAACGTTTGTTGGCCGTAATTGCAATTTTTAGAATGATTCCAAAAATGGAGAGTATTCCAAATACTGCACCAGCAAGAGTAAACCACGGACTAGAGTCAAGTTTGGAGTCGAGCCAAAGTCCTGCTAGTAGTGGTAAAACCATGGAGGCGGCAATCTGGATACCTAAGCCAAGATATTCTCCGTATGGGGCAAGATTGGATCCACGATCAGCCACGTTAGTCGTTGGCGACTTTGTTTAGCTGATAAGGCTCTTTTACAGGAGTTCCATTTTTTGCAAGCTTTGCGTTCGATTCACCGGGGCTAGAGCTCATATTACAAGCTCCTTCAAACTTTGCGCCCTCTTCAACTAATAAAGATTTAGTATGGATATCGCCGTAAATATCAGAACTGTGTCGAAGAATAAGTTTATTCTTAATTATTAGTTCACCATTTACTTTTCCGGCAATATCGGCGTCCATTGCAGTGATATCACCATTTACTACAGCTGTTGCAGAAACGATACATTTCCCATCTACATGCAAGCTTCCTTGAAGCTCGCCTGCAATTCTGAAATCTTTCGTTACAATGGTTCCTGTGATTTTTGTGCCGTCGCTTATGATATTTATTACTGGGGAATTAGAATGATCGGGCATAGCTTTGCTATTTGGTTTCTTTCTGTTGAACATCAGAAGACACTAATTGATAATATAATTCATGGGGTTGAGTGGGCGACCGTTGCGCCAGAGTTCGAAATGTAGGTGCGGACCTGTACTGATGATTCCTGAATCAGACACGTTTCCCAATATATCACCTTTTCTAATAACTTCCCCAGTTTTTCTTAGTGGTGCTGAGCTATGCTTAAATATGCTTAAATAACCGTCTCCGTGCTGTATATGAATAATATGTCCATAATTGATTGTCCAGTCGGTATTTATAACGACTCCGTCTGCAATGTTTCTGAATGGTGTTCCTATTGTAGCTGCCACGTCTATGCCAAAATGGCCAACTTCCGGTTGAAAATTTGAAATAATTGAGCCAGATACGGGCAGAGTAACAGGAAATACGGGTGCATCAGGTATAACTGCGTCAAAGTTCACATCCGGTACGCGAATAAAATCGTTCGAATTAAACGAAACGGTGGTGACGGGGTAATTTGATTGAACTGCCAGGTTAGCTGGAAGACCTTCGCGAACCATACCTACTGAAAAGACTGTGTCTGGACTTGTTCGCAGAACTTCACGCATGTTATCTAATTGAACATCGCGTACTTGAAGGGAGTCTTGAAGTTCGAGTACTCTCGTACTTATCGCCATTAAGTCGTTGCGAAAGTTGGAATTGGAATGGTCGCTGAGAATAGTTCCAATGGGTGTTAATACAATTAGCAAGCTAAAAAACGCAACCCATAAAAAACCTACAAACAAGCCTAATCGCAAGATTGACTGAGGTTTTAGATTAAAAGACTCCGGATCGTCTGGGTTTCCATTTTCCCATAAAATCAGCGTAATCTTTTGTTTTCTTAATTGATAAAGCCTTCTTAAAAAATCTCTCATAATTTTTCTACACGATGCAGCCAGATTAGTTCATTATCCCAACATATGAATTATCAATCAAGCTAAAGCAATTTGGACAAACAATCGTACAGATGAAAAAACTCTAACGATTTGAATAGTTAGGAGCTTCTTTAGTAATTGTCACAGAGTGTGGATGACTTTCTTTCACACTTGCTGATGATATTTGAACAAACTCTGCTTTTTGTAATAATTCAATTGTTGGCGCGCCGCAATACCCCATTGCAGCCCGTAATCCACCGATCATTTGGTAAACGACTTCGCCCAGATTACCTTTGAACGGTACCATTCCTTCTATTCCTTCCGGAACGAGTTTTTTGATGTCGTCTTCTACGTCTTGAAAGTATCGATCTTTACTTCCCTTAGACATAGATGCCAGACTACCCATTCCCCTGTAAGACTTAAATTTACGTGAATCATAAATTATGGTCTCTCCCGGGCTTTCATCAACGCCGGCAAACATGCTCCCCAGCATTACTTCTTGTGCTCCGGCGGCGATTTCTTTTGGAATTTCACCAGTTTGCTTGATGCCTCCATCAGCAATTAAACCCATTCCAACTGAATTTGTGAATTCTGCGACTTCCATGACAGCCGATAATTGTGGAACTCCAACTCCTGTAACTATTCGGGTGGTACAAATTGAGCCCGGACCCACTCCTACTTTAACTACATCAGCCCCAGCTTCATAAAGCGCTTTTGCAGCAGATGCCGTTGCGATATTTCCGGCAATAATTACTAAGTCTGGAAATTTTGATCTTGCCCGTTTAACCATGCTTAAGACACCCTCAGAATGACCATGAGCGGTGTCGATAGTAATACAATCTACGCCAGCATCAACTAATGCCTGAATACGGTCGATAGTATCGGGAGAAATCCCGACAGCAGCACCAACTCGTAATCGTCCGAGTTCGTCTTTACAGGCAAGCGGGAAATTCTTTTTCTTCTCGATGTCTTTGAAGGTTATTAATCCGACCAAAACACCGTCTTTGTCGACGATTGGAAGTTTTTCGACTTTGTAATTTTGCAGTAGACGCTCAGCTTCTGCCAAATCGGTTCCTATTCCAGCTGTAATGATGTTTTTGCTGGTCATTATGGCAGAAAGTAACCTATCGTTGTCTGTTTCGAAACGCAAATCACGATTCGTAACGATTCCGAGTAGTTTTTTGGCATCATCTACAATAGGAATACCGCCAATTTTGTGCTTACCCATTAACGCACGGGCGTCTCGAATTTTGGCATCTGCTTTTAAGGTAACCGGATCTACAATCATGCCGCTTTCGCTCCTTTTGACGAGGCGTACATGCTCGGCTTGATCTACAGCGGACATATTTTTGTGTAAAATTGCCATTCCGCCTTCCCTTGCCAACGCAATTGCGAGTCTGTACTCCGAGACGGTATCCATCGCAGCACTTAAGATGGGAACATTCAGTTTGAGTTTTGGTGTCAGGTTTACAGAAACATCCACATCACGCGGTAATATGTTCGAGTAAGCAGGCACCAACAGTACGTCGTCGTATGTGAGACCTTTTCTTGAAATTCGGCTAAAAGCGGATGAGTTTTGCATATAAAATGGTCGGGCAATTCGTTACAGTTTTTCTAAAATAAAGAAAATGTTCCTGAGCTGCTCAATCTGATCTAACTTATTTTAATAAACCCCATGATTCTTTTATTAAACATTGTAATTTGTGCGGATAAATCAGAATTACCCCATTGTGGCATTTTCGACCTTATTGCTATTAATTACCTGAATTTGAAATCAAAACGTATTCTAATCACCCTTGAAACCACCTATTCCATTTAACAGACCCTACACAGACGATCGCGAAGTTCAGGCAGCTGCCGCAGTACTTCGTTCTGGCGTGCTCCGTGGCGATGGCTATGCGAGCAAGCGTGTGCAGGAGTTACTAAGACAAGACACGGGCGCACGATTCGCCTTTTTTACGACTTCATGCACCCATGCTTTGGAAATTGCCATCTTGACGTTGGACATTAAACCCGGCGACGAAGTCATCATGCCTAGTTTCACATTCGTTTCGACGGCTAATGCTGTAGTACTGCAAGGTGGAGTTCCTGTTTTTGCCGATATTTTGCCCGGTACCTTGAATTTGGACATGGAAGATGTTGAGCGAAAGATTTCAGCCCGAACAAAAGCCATCATTCCTGTGCATTATGATGGTGTTTCGGTAGACATGGATTCGCTAATAAATATATCAGCAAAGTATGGAATAAAAATTATCGAAGATGCCGCTCAGGCTGGCGATGCGTACTACAAAAATCAGCACCTGGGCACTCTTGGCGATATTGGTTGTCTGAGTTTCCACGACACGAAGAATATTACCTGCGGTGAAGGCGGAGCATTTCTCACAAACGACGAAGAAATTGCCCGAAAAGCTGAAATCATTAGAGAAAAAGGCACAAATCGTTCTGCATTTCTGCGTGGGGAGGTCGACAAATACACCTGGATTAACCGTGGAAGCAGCTATATACAGTCTGACATTTTAGCCGGAATTCTGGAAGCACAGTGGGCTAAACGTGAGGAAATCCGAAAACTTCGCGAGAAAATCTGGATGGAATATCATCGTTCACTTGAATCATTTGAACACGCACGTTGGCTTAGCCGACCTGAAATCCCCGATTTCGCCCAATCAAATTATCACACCTATTTCATAACGACCAGGCGCGAGGAAGACCGCGATCCCCTTCTCGACGCGCTCAAAGAAGCCGGGATTTTAGCCACATTTCATTATGTGCCGCTTCACAGCAGTCCGTTTGGGCGATCGATTTGCAAAACATCTGAGTTACCTCAAACCGATAAATTAAGTAATTCCCTCATCCGACTACCAATTTATCCGGGATTACACGAAACACATCCCGATTTTGCTAAGCGTGTAGTTACAGTATTGCGAACATTTTTTACCCAAGTTAAGAAATGACCCAACTCGAGAATCTAAAAATCATCGATTCAACGTTTGTGAGTGTAGATACGTGGAAAAGGTATTGGCAGAATTGCCGTTGGTCTACGTTTTTTGAGTCGCCCGATTGGTCGGAAGTTTGGCATTCGTCTTTTGGGTCTGGTTTTTCGGCTACGCCAATCGAATTGACGTTTTCTGATGGGTTTCGCTGCCTCCTGCCAGCAACAAGTGGAAAAAGAGCAAAAGGACTTGTTACAAATCTGGAGATGTGTCCGTCTGGAATTTACGGCGGACCGCTATCAACCGAGATCCCGTCTGCGCGCCATCTTTCGCTCATTTCGAAGCATTTAAACACTAACTACGCCGACTACTACTTTCAGATCAATCCATTTTTACTGAAAGAAATTCAATTGTCTGAGGAAGTCTTTGCACAGATTTCGGGTTATACGAAGGATTTCACCCAGGCGGTAAATCTGGATAAATCCGTTGAGGAGATCACCCGTAAACTCAGAAAAAAACGCATTGTTCAGACTGCGAAGTCGATTTCTAAAAAAGGAATACGCCTGCAGAAGGGTTCAGATATCACACCTTTTTATGATGTTTACCAACAAGCCCAACAAAGATGGGGCAGCGTGAGTGTTTCATATCCCATGCACGTTTACGAAAACCTGTTGAAATACCAGAACTGCGACTACTGGATAGCGCTAGACGATAAAGAATCTTTCTTAGGTGGAGGCATTTTCTTAATTGGGAATCAGTCAGTTAATACCTGGCTAACGATTTTCACATCCGAAAGTATGAAACTCCGAGTATCCGAGTTATTCTACTCTGAATTGATTTTTCACTACAAAAAAGCAGGATTATCGTGGTTCGATTTCAATCCTAGTGGTGGAAATGAAGGTGTCTCCCATTTCAAAAGCAGATTTGCAACAGAACGCCTCGATACACTCGTCTTTTCGCAGACATCTGTGGTCTCAAAGCTTGCAAAAACCCTTATGCGGAAATAATCAGCATGGCACAATCTCTTAAGGAAAAAGCTTTCGACAACATGCAGTGGACAGGCATATCTAGTGGCTATGTATCTGTAATGCAACTGGTTCAGTTTACTGTTCTCGCACTTTTTTTAAGTCCGGAACAGATTGGAACAATGACGCTTCTTCTCCTGCTAATCTGGCTATCGCAATCGTTTTCGGATGGTGGTATGAGTCCGGCAATTATCCATCATACAAATGTATCAAAGGGATTGCTGAACACATTATATGTTTTAAACCTTCTGTTTGGTTTAGTGCTAACTTTTATTGTGACACTGTTTCGAGAGCCTCTGGCATGGCTTTTCGAACAACCAGGACTTATCGATTATATTCCAGTCGCCGCGACGGTAATCATCATTAATGCAATAGGTACACAGTTTCGCATTTTTTTGAATAAAGAACTCCGGTTCGACTTGGTAGCCAGGCATGAAATGTCCTCCATAACACTAACGACCATCGTTTCGGTAACACTGGCGTGGCTTGGGTACGGCGTTTGGTCAATGGTAATTGGTTATGTAGCAGGAAACATCCTAAGCACCATAATATTAATCTATTACGGGTTACGCTTTTGGAAACCCGGGTTTTCATTCGAGACGAAAGGTCTTGGTGAGTTTGTTAAATTCGGACAATATCAGATTGGCGAACGCGTGATGATTTTTCTGAATTCCAGAATCGACCAGATACTTGTCGCGACTCTAATTGGAACTCAAGCGCTCGGAATCTATACAATTGCCCATAATTTCGTTGTCGGACCCACCATTCGGGTAAATCAAATCATCAGCACCGTGATGTTTCCCGTCTTCGCGCGCATGCAAAATGATCTGGAAGCTCTTAGAAAGGGTTACCTCAAACTGCTAAAAGTCGCCACTATAATAAATACTCCTATCTTGCTGGGAATCGCAATTACTGCGCCTGTTATTGTTCCGATGCTGTACAAGCCCGAGTGGTACGATGCCATTTATATCCTACAAATATTGAGTATTTATGCCTTGATTCGATCAACGGGAAGTCCGGCCGGGAGCTTGCAACTCGCCCGTGGACGTGCAGATTTGGGTTTTAAATGGAACCTAGGGCTAATTTTCGTTACTGCTCCGGTTATCTATGCAGGATCGTTACTCGGAGGCCTAACCGGCATTGCGTGGTCTCAAATAGCGCTTCATACGTCTCTGTTCGTGCCCTACTGGTTTTTAATGATTAAGCCGTTGATTGGTCCGCCGGGTAAATCCTACTTTTTTGCTATTTTCGACGCATTGGTGCCTGGAATATTCATGGGAGCATCAGTTTGGTTTGTTTGGCTCGTCACACCTTCGGTTTCCCCATTGCTTCGACTCGGACTTATGATATCATCCGGAGTCGTATTATTTGTTATTTTCGTGTATCGCTCTGAGCGTGAATTGTTCGATGAGGTGAAAGAATTAGTGAGCAATAAATATTTCAGGAAAAATGTCTGAGGAAAACTCCAAAATAATTGTGGGGCAATATCATCCGGTTTGGTTGCCACTCACGATGACCTGGCTGCATCGACAAGTCACGGAGCTGAATCCATGGTGTAATTCGATAATACTTTGCGAAAAAGAACTTCAATCTGAGCAATTTTCTTATCCGTTTTTGTATGATTTTTCTAAAGAGCCCGTTCACCGGCAGTTTTGGCAGCGGTTATTGAAAAAAATCGGAATCAGGAAATCCCTTCGATTTTACGAAATGGCGATTAGAAGCACGGGGGCCCAACTAATTCATTCGCATTTTGGTCATATTGGTGTAGCTGGATCAAAACTAGCTAAAAGTGCTACTATACCCCATGTTGTGAGCTTCTATGGTTTGGATTTAGAGCAAATTCCACGCCAATTTCCAGAATTTCGGCAAGCCTACCATCAGATGTTCGCAGATTCGGCAAAAGTGTTATGCGAAGGAAGGTTTATGGCAGGCAAAATCGCAGAACTTGGTTGTCCGGAATCGAAAATTGTCGTGCATCCGTTGGGAATTGATTTGCAAAACATCCCATTTATACCACGATCTGCAAATGATGACGAACCAATCAAAATTTTGATTGCAGCAGCGTTTCGTGAAAAAAAAGGTATTCCATTGGCGTTGAAGGCTGTTTCTGGTGTTCTACAGAAATATGAGCACGTTGGACCAAGCGACGATTTTGATAAGAATTCAGTTATGTCAAGTCTCCGCTCTGAAAATGATAGTTTACCCGATGCCACTCCAGGTATCCGATTAGGCCAAAGTGACGAACATGCTGGTTTACGCCGTAAACACAAAATTGAAGTTACCATTGTGGGTGATGCCACCTCCGAAGAAACCTCAAAGCGCGAGAAAACCAAGATTCTTGAAATTATTCAATCCGAAAACCTTACAACTATTGTCGATTTCAAAGGTTTTCTGCCTCATCAGGAAATATTCGAACTGGCAAAAGATCACCATATATTTTTGTCGCCCAGTATTCATGCTTCTGATGGAGACAGTGAAGGCGGCGCTCCCGTGGCCATCATCGAAATGGCTGCATCCGGAATGATTATTGTTAGCAGCACGCATTGCGACATTCCGGGAGTGGTTTTAGATCGGCAAACAGGTTGGCTCGCAGAGGAAAACTCGTTGGAAGATCTCATCAAAACGCTGGATGAAGCAATTTCAGAGCGAGATACATGGACTGAAATGGCCTCGAAATCACGCGCCCATATTGAGCAAAATTTTGACGCAAAAACCCAGGCGAAACGGCTGTGTTCGATTTATAAGGAGGTAATTGGTGGATAAATCCAGGTCCGTATTGTTTATTTGTCCGCACTGGGATATGCCCGGTAACGTTGGTGTGCTCCGAGCCAAACGAATGGTTAACTGGCTTCTGGAAGAGGGATTCAGGGTAAATATTATACGCGCTGGAATTAAAAACTCATCCGTTGAAGCCGACTTTGGAAGAGTAATTACCATTGCCGATCCGTTAAAAATTTATGGGGAGACGGTGGTTTTACAGCAGAATCAACCTAAAGAGAAACAGGCTCAATCTGAAGAAAAAACGTACACCCAAGTCACCCGAAAGCCAAACAAATTTCGGCGTTGGCTGGCTTACGTTCTCTTTACACCCGATTTGACGCTTCCTTGGGCTAAAAAGGTGGGTTTGAACCAAGAAGTTTTGCACCTTTCAAAAAACTGCGGTTTTGTTCTGGCCTCTTCCCCACCCGAATCTGCTTATTTGGCTGCCTCACGAATCGCTCGCTATTCGGGCGCCAAGTTTATTATGGACATGCGTGATGGGTGGCTCGACGAGCCGTTAAAACCCTTGCTTCAGTCTTCGGCGATTCAAAAAATGAGAGAATCACGACTTGAAAAGAGAATGATTACGCAGGCAAATACAATTTTTGTGACCTCAGGTGTCTGGAAATCCAAACTTCTCAGCAGATATCCGCATATAGACCGTAAAACGGTGACGCTGACCAACGCATATCCAACCATCGAGCCGGTGGCAAAGCCTTATAAGAAAGTAAGTTCGGGCAGACTTCAACTACTCTATGCAGGAAGAATTTCAAGTTCGGGGTCAAACAGAAGAATTTCAGTACTGATGAATCCTCTTCTTGATTTGGCCAAAAACAACACCCACAAACTGGATATTACATTCCTTGGAAACCTGGTTGAGGAAGAAGAACAAGAAATTTTTGAGTGGAAACAAAAGTTTGAGCCGCATGGGTGTCAGATATTGCGGCATCAACACGTACCCCATTCGGGTGCTCTTGAGTTGATGCAGAAAAGTGATGTTCTTTTGTTACTGAGTGCCTCAGAAGCAGCGATTCCTGCAAAATTTTTCGATTACGTTGCATGCAAAACACCCATAATTTGCGCTACACCCGAAAACTCGGCACTTCAAAAAGCCGCACAAGGGATTCCTCAGTGTTTTTGTTTTGATCCGGCAAACCCCCATAATTTGCATCAGTTGACCGATTTTCTGGACTCCATTTCAAAAAATCAAATTTCGACAAAGCTACCTGAACAATTTGAACTGGATTATCTAAAACAGATTTTCATCAAATCGTTTATAACTCCATGAAATTACTACCGAAAGTTGCCGTTTTGATGTCGACCTATAATGGCGAAAAGTTCATTCGGGAACAGCTGAACAGCATTGTCTCACAACGAGATATATCTATGACCTTGTTTGTTCGTGATGATGGTTCAACCGATCAAACCTGTGAAATCATCGCCGAATACTCCATAAAATACTCGAATATTAGCTTCGAGAAGGGGTCAAATCTTGGCGTGGTCGGAAGTTTTTTTCGGCTGATGTCGCTAGCTGGTGACTCGTACGACTACTACGCATTTGCCGATCAGGACGATGTATGGCTTGATGAAAAACTAAGTCGAGCGGTTCATAAAATGAAATCTGCAACGACGTCAGAACCGAAAATGTATTACTCTCGACTTGAGTTCGTAAGTGAAGACCTCCAGCATTTGGGGTATAGCATAATTCCAACCACAAATGGATTTCACAACGCATTGGTGCAAAATCAGGCTACTGGATGCACTGTGGTGCTAAATAGATCTGCACGAAATTGCATAGTTGACAAGTTACCTTCATGGTCGTTGATGCATGACTGGTGGTGTTACCTTGTGGTATCTGCCTTTGGAACAGTAGTTTACGATGATGAGCCGTTTATTCGGTACAGAAAACATGGCAATAATGTTACTCCAGCAACACCAAACTTTGCAATGGAACTATACGCACGTACTCGCCGATTTCTCGGAGAAGGAAATATTCCTGAGAAGGTAACTGATCAGGCACGCGAGTTCTTAAAACTATTCGGAAGTGATTTAACACCAGAAAGACGTCACCTCGCTGAAGGATTTATAGAAGCCCGAAGTCGTGGTGTAATTGGCAGGTTGCAATACGCCATGAAGATGCCTGTCCGCAGAAATACGGGTATAGATAACCTCATAATGCGTGTTTTAATCGTAATAGGGCGTTTTTAGTATATATTAATCGCGTCTGAACTTGCCGACGATTAATCACCACATTCGAAATTAGACCATTCTGAAGAACAGTTAACTCGATGACAGTTATACCCTATTTTAGTAAACTGTTAATTCTGAGATAGACCTAGAAATACCTCACGCCATAATCGTAGTTACGATAAATAGCTAACCTTTAAAGCATCAACCGCAGTATTCAGTTCACACTCACCATCCAGAAAATTATTCACCCAGTAAAAAATTCGTTTCCTTCTGTTGAGCACATTTTGGTCTCGAGTCGAGAACAACCCCTTAATTTCATCCTGAAACCCCATCATATCGATGGCAATTGTTAATTTGAGCGTGTCAGGTATATGATTCCACCCCATCAGCATAAATATTTCTTCGGTTTCTACCAGTAGAGTGTTCTTACGCTGCACACGTTTTACCAATTTTGCATCAACCGGACGTAAAACAGGGAAATTGAAATCGATTTTCTTTGCAGTTGTCATAATTGTATCCTTATTTGGTTATGATTTACAGTAAAGATACAGCCCCATAGTGACAGCATATTGTCACCCCTATTAAAACTTTTTTTACTACATCGTAATTACTTCTTTCTTAAATTATTCATTCAGATATTCAGCTCTGAACTAAACATGTTAGGGTAATAATCAGAAATACTTTATGCCAAGTTTCAATTGGGAATCATTACCAATACAAGACCCCGTCTTAATTGTAGCCATCGTAATGTTGGTTATCCTCATCTCTCCGTTGATTTTCAAACGGATAAAGATTCCAGGATTAGTCGGTATTATTCTCTCCGGTACCATAGTCGGACCAAGTGTTACGGGATTACTCGACCGTGATGCAACCATAATCCTGTTAGGGACTGTAGGTTTGCTCTACCTCATGTTTATGGCTGGTTTATCAATCGATTTAAATCAGTTTAACAAACTGCGAAACCGAAGTGTCATATTTGGATTTATGTCTTTCTTATTTCCAATGGGGCTCAGTTTACTTGCAGGACCCTATCTTCTAGGGTACGAGATGAGTACATCTCTCCTTTTGGGAGCTATCGTTGGGTCTCATACACTTTTGGCTTATCCAATTGCCAGCCGACTGGGAATTACGAAAAACAAAGCAGTGACGATGACAATGGGCGGTACAATGGTCACAGATCTGCTGTCTTTGTTTGTATTGGCCATAGTTATTGGCTCGATGGAAATGGGTATAACACTTTCATTTCTGGGAACATTTGGTATTTCAGTCGTTGTATTTCTAGGTGTTAGTCTTTTGGTTATCCCACGGCTGGGACGATGGTTTTTCAGAACATTTCCCAAAGAAAACGATGCTGAATACACTTTCTTGGTTGCCATTTTGTTCGTAACTGCCTGGTTTGCCGATTTAGCCGGACTTGCCCCCATCATTGGTGCATTCCTTGCCGGACTTCTTCTAAACAGGTTGGTTCCCGACAGCAGTCCGCTCATGAACCGCGTACAATTTGTAGGAAACGCACTTTTTATACCCTTCTTCTTGATATCAGTTGGGATGCTCGTTGATGTATCGGTATTGGTAAAATTGGAAGTCTGGATTAGTGCCGTGATTTTTGCCGTACTCGTATACGTAGGAAAGGGAATTGCATCAATCATATCACAGTTTGTATTCAAGCACAGCAGCGCCGAAGGCTGGACTATATTCGGCTTATCTACACCTCAGGCTGCCGCTACCCTGGCTGTTACGTTAGTTGGTTATGATGTAGGCTTATTCAGCGAACTGGCTGTAAACGCAGTTGTCATTCTCATCCTGATAACCTGTTTAATTGGTCCGTCTATCGTTGAAAGATTTGGACGGATTGTGGCGGTGCAGGAATCACAAAAGCAGTATTCAAAAGGCGATGCTCCGCAACGAATTCTGGTTCCATTGGCAAATCCCGAAACTGCCGAGGCGCTTATGGATATTGCCTTCACAATGCGCGATAAGAACTCAACAGAAAGTGTATTTCCCTTGTCGGTTGTAAGAGATGGGAATAATGTTGAATCCCAAGTTGCCGATTCGGAGAAAATGCTGAGTCATGCTGTAATTTACGCCGCTGGCGCGGATGTCCCCGTTGGACCGATTACCAGAATTGACATGAACATTTCCAATGGTATAACACGTGCTATTAAAGAAAAGCGTATTACAAACGTGATTATTGGTTGGAATGGCCAAAATTCAGCCCGTCAACAGATTTTCGGTGGAGTTCTGGATCAATTACTAGAACAATCTCGCGAAATGATTATGGTTTGCAAGATTGAAGACAAAATAAGCACGAACGAGCATATTATACTGGCAATCCCACCGTTTGCGTCTTTGGAACCCGGATTTCCGGAAGCCATGCGTTATATTAAAATTCTGGCCAATCAGATTGGTGCTAAGTTGAGTGTTATCGTTGTGGAAGAACGTCTGCCATTTATTAAAGCGATACTCGATAAAACTGAGCCCGATACTGATATAGATTATAAACCAATTTCATCGTGGAGCAAGCTGATAAGCATCGTGGATGACATTATCGACGACGATGATATGTTTATTCTGCACAGCTCAAGAGAAGGCACAATTTCATGGCGTCCAGGACTAGACAGGCTTCCGGGAATAATTGTGAACAGATATCCAGACAACAACTTTATCGCTGTATATCCATCCGAAAGTACGCCAACTGATAATATGCAGATTAATGGAAATTCAGTTTCTGGCAACGACACAACCCTATCTCACATAACTGTAGAGAATATTCGACTTGGATTAACCGATGACAAAACTAAGGAAATGGTAAGGGAATTAATTCACGGATCCTTTTCTTCAGAAGAGTCAATTTTAGAAGAAGTTTGTGACGCAATTCTGGATAACTCCTTAGATTACACTCCCGAAATAATACCGGGTGTTGCCATCTTGGATGCGCATACATCTTCTGTCACCGAAACCGAAATCTATCTCGGTGTTAGTCCCGAAGGCGTAAAAATACCCAAAACTTCCGGACCAATACATATCTTGGTTGTGATTCTGAACCCAGATGAGCTAGGCTTAGAAGTACATTATAAGCGACTAACCAATGTAGCAAAAGTCTTTAGACGACAGAATATTGTTGAAGCAATTCGTAATGCTGAAACTCCAAAAGACGTAATCAAGATTCTGGAGAATCAGTAACAGCTCAATCCGGATAAACAGCTTTTTTAGCAGCGAGCAATGTGTTTTTCATGAGCATTGCAACTGTCATAGGACCAACACCACCAGGAACCGGGGTAATCCAGCTGGCTTTTTCAGCTACTGAATCGTAGTCGCAGTCACCTACGAGGCGATATCCGCGTTCCGTGGTTGGATCTGGAATTCTATTCATACCCACATCCACTACAATAGCACCTTCTTTAATCATCTGACCCGTTATGAGTCCGGGTACGCCGGCTGCAACAATCACCATATCAGCGCTGATGGTATGTAACGTGAGATCCTTGGTGTATTTATGACAAATCGTGGTGGTCGCTTTTCCTTCGTCATTTTCTCGCGACAACATAATCGCTGCAGGAGAACCGACAATATTACTGGCACCGACAACAACAACATGTTTAGACCTTGGCGAAAGACTGTAATGTTTCAGCAAGTGCATGATGCCAGCTGGCGTACATGATCGGTAACAAGGCTGACCAATAGTAAGTCGCCCCACATTCATGGGATGAAATCCGTCAACGTCTTTTCGATAATCGATACTTTCAATAACGGCAAGGGGTGTCATGTGAGATGGTAATGGCAATTGAACCAAAATTCCGTCTACAGAATCGTCATTGTTTAGCTCCTGAATTCGCTCTTTTAGAATTTTTTCGGAGGTAGTGTCTGGTAAAACTATAGTTTCAGACTCAATTCCTACCTCATTGCAGGCCCGGGTTTTTGCTCCGACATACACTTTAGACGCTTGATTCGCTCCGACTAAAATAACCTGAAGTTTTGGAGGTCTGTTACCTGCTGCAAGCCAATCGTTTACATCACAACGTACTTCATCTCGAACGAGCGAAGCAACATGTAATCCGTCGATAATATTTGGAGTGTTACTCATCGTTCGATATGATATTTTTTCATCTTGTTATACATGTGACTTCGTTGAATACCAACAGAATCGGCCGTTGCAGATATATTCCAGTCGTGTTTATCAAGCATGTGAATGAGGTAGGCCTTTTCTGCGGTTTCCTTGAACTCCTGAAAACCATCAGATTCCTCAATGAATGAATCTAAAGAAGGTTTATCGACTGATTCTCGACTCTTTCGCGGCGTTCCCATCAACTCAACCGTGTTTTTGTCGATGATATTAGTTTGAGACAAAATACCAAGGCGTTCTACCACATTATGCAGTTCACGAACATTCCCACTCCACGGCAGTTCAGAAAGGCATTTCAAGGCATCGTCACTAAAACATTTGTCGGCAAAAACGATGTCCTTATTTGCAAGTTCATCTAAAAAAGATCGCGCCAAAATCGGAATATCTTGCCTGCGCTCTCGCAATGGGGGGACATGAATAGGAATAACGTTTAACCGATGGTAAAGATCCTCCCGAAAGCGATCTTCTTCGATTTCTTCTACTAAATCTTTGTTTGTAGCGGCCAAAACACGAACATCTACATCGATAGCGCTTGTTCCGCCAACGCGTGTGATGCGATTTTCTTGCAACACGCGAAGAACTTTAGCTTGGGCAGAGGCACTCATATCTCCGATTTCATCCAGAAAGATTGTCCCTCCACTAGCTTCTTCAAATTTACCAATACGCTGGCGCACAGCTCCGGTGAAAGCCCCTTTCTCATGTCCGAAGAGTTCACTTTCGAGCAAATCGGATGGAATTGCGGCACAATTGACTTCCACAAATGGTTTGTCGGCTCGTTTGCTATACTCGTGTAACCATCGTGCAACCAACTCTTTCCCGGTTCCATTTTCTCCTGTAATTAAAACGCGTGCATCGGTTGGGGCAACACGTTTTATTGCCTGTCGGATGGACTCAATAGCCGAACTACTACCAATAATATCTGAAACCTGCGAAATCCGCCTTCTCATCTGACGGTTTTGTTTGTACAGGGTACTTCGATCGAGTGCATTTCGAACAGCAATGAGCAATCGGTTTAGGTCCGGCGGTTTTTGAAGAAAGTCGAATGCCCCCAAACGGGTCGATTGAATAGCAGTGTCGATGTTCCCATGCCCGGTGAGCATAATAACCGGAAAATCGGCACCCTTATCGCGCAGCGTTTGCAAAACCTCAATACCATCCATGCCCTTCATCTTGACATCAAGAAGAAGCAAGTCAATCGAATCTTTCTCCAGAATCTTAAGCGCTTCCTCCCCACTAACGGCTTCAATAATAGTGTAGCCTTCAAATTCCAGGATTTCACGCAAAGCACGGCGTATACCGGCCTCATCATCAGTAAGCAGTATACGGATGGATTGTTTCATGATATGGGTTTCCTGGAAGTGTTGTAGAGATATAAAGAAGTCGGACTATAAACCGGACTCTAAGCGTATTGAGATTCTTCTTGCTTGAAAGCATCGACAATTGCGGCGGCATCTTTACACTGAGCCACTTTTTCACGAAAATCGTCGTTATTCATTAGTTTGGATATACGGCTGAGTAGCTTAATATGCAAACTGCTTTGTGTTTCCGGACCAATCAGCAAGAAAACCATGTTAACTGGTTTCTGATCGATCGAACCGTAGTCTAGTGGACTTGCCAGTTTCGCAAAACCAACATAGTTCTCGGTAACTCCTTTAACGCGACCGTGAGGAATGGCCAGGCCTTTGCCAACACCGGTGCTCATAACCGACTCACGCTCGAGCACGGCCTTTAACGAGGCTTTAATTACATCCTCTCCAACCTGTGCAGGTATAGTAGATACTAATGATTTAATAGCCTCTTCTTTTGTATCGACTTTGAGTTCAGCAATTACGTTGTCTTCGTTGAGCAGGTCTGAAATTTTCATTGAAAAATGTGTTTAAGTTTAGGTATCCCAAATATACTGATCTTATTTTCCAACAGACAACAACATTTCAACAAAGATCGACCACTAGACACAGCAAAAGACACTATCGCCCTTATCGCGCAAGAAACTCAGTGATTTTTTTTCAAAGGCCAACATATGGCTAGATCGTATTCGGGGCATAACACACAATTTCCGTAACTTCGTCCATGCGTTTCATAAAAACCACATATCAGGTATTTCTTAAAGATCTTCGCGTTGAAATTCGCTCTCGCTACGGACTGAATACCGTGTTTGCGTTTGTAGTCGCTTCGCTGATGGTTGTTCTGTTCGCACTCCGCGCTGAAGACCTGCATCAGGAAGCTAGAAGCGGACTCATCTGGATTATCATCCTTTTCGCATCGATGGCCGCTCTGCCCCGCTCTTTCGTTTCCGAAACCGATCAGGGCACATTCGACCTGCTTCGTCTGCACTTCTCGGCCCCACCTGTTTTCGCCGGAAAACTGATGTACAACTTCTTGTTTACCGTCATGGTTTCCATCTTTACCTTACTCCTATACCTGTTTTTAATGGGCATAACCGTGCAAAACTGGGGCATTCTACTAACTTCATTGGTTTTCGGATCACTCGGATTATCCTCCGTTTCTACCCTCCTGGCCTCTCTTGTCGCGCAAAGTGCACAACGAGGCGCCATTTTTTCCGTCCTCAGCATCCCATTATTAATTCCCCTTATTTTGATCCTCGCCAACACCACATTTGTCGGATTTTTTGGCGAATCTGACGGAGGCTCACTCAACGATATAATGGCTTTAATCGGTTTTGCCGGGGCAACCGTCACCGCAGGATCATTACTTTTTGATTTCGTTTGGGACGAATAACTTGAAATATTTCAGAATTACAGATTATGATTTCAATAGGTGAACATAGCATCGTCGGACAAGAGAAAGTTCGCAATGAATTAGCCCGAATAATTGATTCAGGACGTATCGGTCATGCTTACCTGTTTTCCGGGCCAACCGGAGTTGGAAAATTGGCACTGGCACTTGCTTTTGCCGAGGCCATTAACGGAGTTGAAAACCTGAGCAATCTCGGCGATTCGAAAACTTCCTCCAAAAGCAATTGGTTCGTACACCCCGATATCCATGTTTTTATACCTCAGCCAAAAGTAGTAATCGCAGATGAATTACCGGGAAGACTTCAGATGCTGGCAAAAGATCCTTACGCTATAATTGATTTTGCCAGACGTCCGAACCTGGAGGGTGACTCAGATGGAAAAAATAAGAACGCCTTCTACGGGGTAGATTATTTCAACGATACTATTCGTCCGACCATGCGCCTCAAGCCAAATGAAGGCAGGCGAAACATCGTTATTCTGGCGAATATCGAAAAAATGAAACCCAACATTGCCAATACATTTCTTAAGACACTCGAAGAGCCGGCAGAGAACCTGATGTTTATCCTCACTACCGACAATTTCAATGCCCTGCTGCCAACGATTGTTTCACGATGTCAGAATTTGCGTTGTGGCAGTCTTTCGGGCGATCAAATATCCGCGAGTTTAGTCCAAAAAGACGGATACTCCGAAAATGACGCCCGGTTTCTATCGAGGGTATCAGGCGGAAACTACGCTTCCACCCGATATTATGATGTAAACACATTAAGAGAAAATCGTAAACAAGTGATTCATTTCCTTCGGATGTCGTACACTCAGGATGCGCCGGAAATCATTAAACTCGCCAACCAGTGGCATTCGGAGTTTAACAACGAAGGTCATGTCGCCATGCTGAATATCATCGAAGTTTTCCTGCGGGATTTAGCAATTTATATGAAATCCCAGGATGCCTCCCTCCTCACAAATGCCGATCAGGCCGAGGTAATTCATAAGTTTACGGCCTCTTTGCAGGATGCCCGAATTGAAGAGATGATTAATACGTTAAATAGTTACCGACCGTTTATTTTATATAATGCTCAGGCGAAATTGATTTACACCACAATGGCTATTCGGTTTAGTTATCTCATGCGAGGAATCGACACACCGATTCCTGAATCTGAGCCGTGGCAGCACTTTCCGGCGAGTACATTTGCATAGATCATGACTACAACACGAACATTTTACAAACTCCAGGGCGCTGGTAACGATTTTGTCGTATTCGATGCCAGAAACGGTGATGTGACCTTGGAAAGACTCATTGCAGCGGCACCACGAATCTGCGACAGGCGTTTTGGAATTGGTGCTGATGGTGTTATGGCGTTGTTTCCTCCCCGCCACGACGAGCATTATGAAATGATCTACCGAAATGCGGATGGCAGTTATGCCGGCATGTGCGGTAACGGAGGTCGTTGCATCGCCCGACTTGCAACGTATCTCGGAGTTTCAGCAACGCATCGGTTTTCGGTTCACGGACATACATACACGGCGCAAGTCGAACCAAGTCAGGTTGATATTCAACTACCCGCCGAACCTCAAATAAGTATCATTACTGATGACCATTTCGATAAGATTTTTGACGTTAACACGGGCACAGAACATATTGTGATCGAGTGCGATGAGAATTTTCTTAACGATTCAGACAATCTCCGCAAAATCGGACGTTCTATGCGTTTCGACGAACGCTTTGCGCCAAAAGGTACCAATGTGAACTTTTTTTCGAACTATGCAGATTCGGGCCGTATTCGGTTGGTCACCTACGAGCGAGGTGTCGAAGACCTCACCCTGGCCTGCGGCACCGGAGCGTTGGCCGCAGCCATCGTGCACGCCCAAATCAACGACCCTGTTAATTCGGTAAATCAGCGCATTATCGTCGAAAACAACGGAGGCAACCTCACAACATCGTTTAATCTACGTGATGGCAAAGCTACCAACTTGCATTTAATCGGACCAGCAGAGATCGTTTTTAAGGGAGAATTTAGTGTTTAGAATTGCGGCTATACTTTGCTTAATAGGTGTTCTATATGGTTGTTCAACCTCGGGAAATAATCAGACCACACAGAACGACCCTCAAACGCGACAGGTTCAAGGGCAACTTTCCCTACCAAGTCAAATCCTCCCTCCGCCCAACATACGAAGCATTGAATTATTTCGAAATTCACCGGGTCAGGCACCGATAATAGAACTTGGTTCCTCCGACAGACTTACACTTCGCTTCGATGAATTAAGCAGATCATCGGGTTTATTTAGAATTTCAGTAACCCACCACAACGCCGACTGGACCGAAAGCAGCCTGGTTCCGAATTTATTTATGCAGGGATTTATGGAAGATTACCTGCACGTCGGAAAAGCCGGCCGATTTCAGAATCCCTCTTGGTTTGCCTACAGCTACACTTTTCCGAACTCAAACATGCGCGTTTCACGAAGTGGTAATTTCCAGCTGCACGTGCACAATCAGGAAACGAACGAGCATCTGTTTTCGATGCCGTTTCTGGTTTACGAAGAAAGTGGCGAAGTTAGCTCATCCATGGAGGAGCTGTACAATCTGGATTCCAGGTACACGCGTCACCATCAGCTTTTTGCCCGATATTTTTACGATAGCGCCAGCACCATATCCCAATCAGATATAAGCATCTATTTTGTGCAAAATCAGTTTTGGTCGACAGCTCGCAAAGCAGATCAGGAAGATTTTTCGGAGGCAGGCGTGGCAAGGATGTACTTATCGCGCGATAATGCCTTTGTCGGGACGTTCGAGTTTCTGGATTTAAACTTATCGTCAATCGACCAGTACAGCATGCAAATTGTGGATTTCAGCTCGGGTGATGGATCCCGTATTCCAAGAATTACGCTTAACCGCGATGTGGTCAATTTGAGTCTTTCTCCTCGTTTGAGGCAACTTAACCGTCTATCATCTCCCTCAACCCGTGAGGACGCCAAATACGCGTTAGTGCGTTTTCAGCTTGATATTCCGCTTAACGAGCGTACAAACGACCCAATTTTCATCGTTGGCGGATTCAATAACTGGGGACTAAATCCAGCAAACCGTTTGCGTTACGATGCCTCAACTGGTCTGTACACCGGCGAGGTCGTTGTGAAGGAAGGTAGGTATTCGTACAAATACGTAACTGTAGCCAACCATCAGGTGAATTCGTTGCGGTTTGATGCGAGCTTTGCTTCTACCCGTCAGGAATACCACACGTTGGTTTACCTGCTAGATGAAACCTTCCGAGTCGACCGATTGGTCGCGGTTCAACGATTTCAGTCGGATTTTTAAGTTTAAAAATCGATTCCCAAACTGAAGTAATGAACTCGCCTGCCGAATCCATCGGAGTCGTATGGCCAACCCACATCCCATCGAAATGGCAGTCCGAGTAAGATAGTTCTGAGACCAAATCCAGCCCCGACGAGTAATTCTTGTCGGTCGAAATCTTGCCAGGCTGTTCCAGCGTCAACAAATGCATTTCCAGTAATGTTGTAAAGCGGAATTATTGGTATCGGACCTGGAAGCAATGCTGCAACTAGTGGGTATCGGAACTCAGCATTAAGCAAGACGAACTTGTCGCCTACAATGGTGTTGAATAGGTGTCCCCTCATTGGAATTGCCGGCAGAGTGAAGAATACGTCTTCAAGTCGGTCAATGGGCAGGTTTCCATCAGCCCAGGCGTAGTTAATCCAGTTGTCGATACCACCCAGGTAGAAGTTTTGGGCATCCCGACCTACAGATACACCCCCAGAAGCTCTGAAAGCGAGACTGTACCAACCACCTGCAAATCCTACGTATTGTCTGATATCACCGGTGAGTGAGGCAAACTGAAGCACATCATTCGTAATTGGCGGACTTCCTGTTAAGCTCACTGCCATGCGTCGGCCGCCTGATGGGGTTAGGAAACCCGGACGAGTTACATCGCGAGTGTACGTTAATTCTGGATATAGAAAATACCCTTTCTCGTTGGTTCGATCGGAATTAAGGATGTTGCTAAAATCACGCGAGATTGTGATAAAGCTGGCGCCATAATCGAAACGTTCGAATTTGTTGAGTGGTCTTTGGAATTTGAATCCACCTCCATAATATCTAAAACGAACAATCTCACCGCCAAATGATTGAAAATTCCTGCTCGTATGGAAGTAGTTAAGCAAGAAATTTGTACGATTTTTGAAGTACCCATATGAAATGACGTAATCGCTGTTTCTCAAATCGAAAACGAGGTTTGAAGCCAAGCTTATGCGATGATCGCCCAATAAATCGCTAAAAACCACCTGTGTGAGGGCAAAAACGCCGTATCCGGTGGCCAGGTTACCGCTGGCATAGGAGAAATCAGGCGAGAATGTGAGTCGGTATTTGTTAGGAATATAGCGTCCGTCGTCTGTTCTCGTATCTCTCAGTGCGAAAATATCCTGAGCTAAAGGCTCGCCGGAGTCAGGATCGCGAATATCCGCGAAAACATAATTCCTGAAATCAATGCGAGAGTCGTCTGTGATTGGCTCAAGCTCTGGTTCTGGTTCAGGCTCAGCTTCGCGTTGGGCAAGTTGATCAATAGATTGAATTGCAAGTACCTCTTCTTCCTCTGAGCGATACATGCGCAAATCACTTAGTACTTGTTGCCGTCCAAATCGAAGTGCCGGAACCATCTCCTCACGAGAGGTATTTGCACGTTTTTCAGCCCACCAGTTTAAGCTTAAAGGCTCATCCTTAATCCGATTTAGCGGATTCTGAATCAAAAAGATGTCGATTGTACCTCTGTTAATCGCGTTGATCGCCATCCGACTGGCATCAGCACTCACAGACATTTGCATAACTCCGTTCAAGAGATTGGTAACGGGACGGCTTTGGCGAGTTTCCAAATCCATCACGAAGATGTTTTGGATTCCATTCTGATCGGATATGAAAAACATTTCATTATCGCGCGTTACCTGTGGTCTCATTTCAGACCACCCCTCAGAACGTGTTATTCTTTCCGCATGCGTATCACCGATTCGGATTCTATAGATATCGGTCTGGTCTAGGGACGGATTCAGCAGTGCGTTGAAATGTTGCGTGAAGGTGTTAACGGCTGTGCGACTACCCCTGTCGGATACAAAGTATACATATTCTGATTCCGGACCCCAGGCTGGTTCCCTATCGCTGAAAACATCGGATGTGAGGTTATGTAGCTCCTGAGTTTCAACAGAATAAACGTAAATGTCGGATAGTGGACCATCGTTAGCGTCAAATGCGATGTATTTGCCATCTGGTGACCATGCAACCGAGCCAATCCCATTTAGATCTGGAAACTGAACTTTTCGAACAGCGCCAGTCTCGTAGTTTACTATTGTGATGTCGTTTTGTCCGGCAGATCGGGTAGATAACAGGATTTCAGAACCGTCTGGCGACCAGCTCAAATTCGGACGTAGAATGTTCAGCTCTTCAAAGTCGACATTATCCTCGCCCTTAATTACTGTTTTTAATACCGTTCCGTCGATAGCGTTGATTACAATTACATCAAAAAATCCACGACGGTTTGTGATAAGTGCGATTCTATCGCCTTGAGGAGTTATGGCTGGCGATGTGTTGTAGGAACCGGCAATCTCCCGTTTTGTAATATGCGTGCTTATTTCACGCAACGATTCACGTTCTGTGATTTCAGGCCAATACTTCTTTTTCAGCCAATCGTGCCAACGATTCGAAAGTTCTTCCATATCAATCCCCAACGACTGACGCATTCCGGCCTCAACCGATCGAGTCGTTTTAATTCGCTGCATGATTTCACCGATTTTCTCGCGGCCATATTCCTCAGCAATGAAATACCACAAAGCTTGTCCGCCACTATAGGCGAAATAACCCGACAACTGCGGAATTGGTGGTAAATAGCCGTTCATCACAGCATCCCTCATGAACATATCGGTATTGGTATCCCAACCGAGTGCGGTGTATTCGGCCAGTCCTTCCTCAAACCAAAGCGGAAAAACCAACTGAATATTGTTTTGAATTATGGACTGAATTGTACCTCCGTAGTACATATCGTTGATTACAGCATGCACAAGTTCATGATGAAGTATCCGTCTAAAATCACTGTAATTTCCCTGAAATGGCATGGTTATCCGATTTTTGAACTTATCGGTAACCCCACCAATTCCCTGTGCATCTAATGGTAATGGAACCGTATTTGTTTCAGAGAACTCACTGTGTGAGGCATAAATAATAACCTGAATTCTATCGGCTATTTCGTGCCTGAAATCTTGCTGCAATTGAGCGTATGCCGCTTCAAGACTATAGGCCGAAAATTCTGCCAGATAGTAGTTTTGAGCATCATAGTAGTACACATCGAAATGTTCAGACTGTATATAACGCCAGTCGAAATCGGTGTACTGTACCCTGTTTTTGCCAAAAACAAAATACTGAGCCTGAGCCGTTTCGATGAGAAAAAGGCTGATTATTGCAGTTAGCAACACCGTACGAAAAACGGAAAATACACTCATGGTTTAACAGACTATTGATTTTTCTTATTATACACGCCTTAACGCTTGAAATGACTATTTCGCATCCTATTTTTTAGGATTCGCCAAAACAAAATCGATTGTGCGTTGTTCTAAGTTTGTTGAAAATACTTTCACTGTGATGTCATCACCGAGACGATAGGTTTTCTTTGATGAGCGACCCAACAGAATATGCCGATTTGGATCATAAACGTAGTAATCGTCATTTAGGTCGGAAATATGAACCAATCCGTCGCAGAATACTTCACGAAGTGATACAAACAGGCCTTTGTCGGTTACACCGCTGATAAATCCGCTGTGTACTTCACCGATACGGCTCGACATATATTCAACTTGTTTGAGTTTGATAGAATCTCGCTCTGCAGTGGTTGCCATCTTCTCACGATTACTACAATGCGTTCCGAGCTCTTCAAGTTCCTGAAATCGATATCCGGGTATACCGGCAGAGTAATTTTTCAGTAGCCGGTGTACAATTACATCCGGATAACGACGAATTGGACTGGTAAAATGCGCATAGTGCGAGAATGACAACCCGAAGTGTCCGATGTTAGTCGGACTATAAACCGCTTTGGCCATCGACCTCAAAACCAATTCGTTGATAGTCTTTTGGAGAACATGGCCTTCTACAGCTTTTAGTAAATCATTGATTACTCGCGAACTGATCTTCTTAGCTTCTGGCTTAAATTTGATGCCAATTGGTCCGACATTTTCGGCAACATTGGCCAATTTCAACGGATCTGGTTTGTCGTGAATTCGATAGAAAAACGGAAAATGTTCTTTGTTCGTTTTCTTATTTCCTTTCGCCAGTTCTGTTCGCAGAATATCGATGTGTATAGCTACTGTTTTGTTTGCCATCAACATACATTCTTCGACAAGTCGATGGGCATCGAGTCGTTCTTTTACGATAATTTCGATTGGTTTACCGGCATCATCGAGTACAAACCGAGGCTCTGGTGAGTCAAAATCCATAGCACCATGTTCGAATCGCAATTGTGTTAATCGCGTGGATAGCTGATGCAGCATTTTCATTTCCTTGCTGTATTTGTGCTTTTTCCCGTCGATTAGCTCCTGAGCTTCTTCGTAGGTGAAACGGCACTTCGAATTAATCACCGTTTCCCGGATTTCATAATTATGAACTTTGCCGTTATGGTCGATTTCCATAAAACAGCTGTAACAAAGCTTGTCCTCGTTCGGACGCAAACTACAAACTCCGTTACTCAACGATTCGGGTAGCATCGGAATAACTCTATCAACCAGATACACACTAGTACCCCGTTCCAGAGCTTCCTTATCGAGAATAGACTCGGGTTTTACATAGTGAGTCACATCCGCAATGTGCACTCCGAGATAGTAATTACCATTCTCGAGTAACTCGATACTAAGGGCATCATCAAAATCCTTGGCATCTAACGGATCGATAGTAAACACGGTTTTACCACGCATGTCTAGCCTCCGGGAGATCTCCGATTTAGGAATGCTGGTTGCGATTTTATCGGCATATTCATCAACCGCTTTCGGAAACGTACTTACGATTTGATTTTCAGCGAGGATAGACAAAATTGCGGCGTCGTTGGTGTTTTTCTGCCCCAAACGATCTATAACGGTAGCTTCAGGTAATGTCCGCGGATTAATCCAATCAATTAGCTTGAAAATGACCTTTTCGTTGTTTCGGGCATCCATTGTGTTTTCCGGAAGAACGAAGAATTCGGTCTGAGCTGACTTTTCGTCGGGTTCGATAATACAGCCACCCGTCTTGTCTTTTAAAAGAGTACCGACGAACAATCGGTTTCCGCGCTTTTTGATTTCAAGAACACTGCCTTCGAGTCGGTTAGCCGGACCAGTTTTTCCGGTGATCTTAATACGAACCAGGTCACCAGGCAGCGAAACGCCCATTTTCTTTCGGGGTATGCGAATATCCTCTTCGTAGCCTTCCAGTTTTACAAATCCGACGCCATGGCGGTTTACGACGATAATACCTTCTAAAATACCGGAATCTTCTTCGTTGATAGACGGTTTTACATGCCCCGACTTATTTTGTCGCAGCATTTTTCGGGTAATCATCTTGTGAACCGTTTTGCTAAGCTTTCTGTAATCGCTTGAGCTCTCCATTTTTAGCGCACTGGCAATTAATTCGACGGGTACATAAGAATCTGGATAGTGATCCAAAAATTCTAATATGATTTTTTCCAGTGTACTTTTCTTCTTTGACATAAATATCTCTTTAAATTGTAGAATCTTGATTTGCGTCTTCGCTGCTTCTCGGCTTAATTCCAAATAAACGCCTTACGTTATTCATTAACCTACTTCGCAACTCACCCCAGGTGTTAAACTGAACCTGAGCTTCCAAACCGATTCCATTAATACTTTCTGCTTGAGCTTGATTCCCGACGATTGATCGTAAGGTAGGGTCTCTCCTATGAAAAACCTCAAGCGATAAATTTCTGTTAATTCTGTAGGTAACCCCTAGGTCACCGAGTGTTGTTTCTGTTCCGGTTTCGGAACCTGTATAAAATTGACTTTCGCCACGCAAAATGAGTCGATCGTCAAAAAGTCGCAATGCAACCCCTAAATCAGCCTGATCGAACCCAGTAAGGTTAAGGTCAATATCCAATATATTCAAACTACTACTCAGTAAAGCATTAATTTGATTCGATAACAATTGCGATAAACCAACCTGACCCGCACGCGACTGAAGACTAGTACCCAACTCGGAGAATTGCCCGTCACTGCCGGCACTAACGGGAATAAATCCACCTGTATACAGTAAACTCGTAGCCTGAATCAGCTTTTGATCCTCGCTGTTTAGCATCGTCAGTTCGGTTGCATTCTGAGACACATCGATCGCGTTAGGAAACTCAAAATAAAAGTCATTTTCAATACTTTGGATGGTACCAGTGATATCCAAAATCAGATCGACAGGAATTCTGGTTTGTTGATCTAAAATTGATGCTGTTAACACACCGATATTGGGTCGTGTTCGGTACGATGCTGTCATGTTGATGCGGGCGTTGGCCGGGTCTCCTTCCCAGCTAATTGTACCTCCATTTCTAAGCTGAAACCTTCGCACGAAGATATCTCCCGCTACAAATGTGTAGTCACCACTGGATACATCAAAATTCCCAAACATCTGAAACTCTTCGTCTTCCAGCGTGACACGAATACGGCCACTTCCTCTTGCATTTAGCACTTCACCCGTTAGCGGATCAAAAACCAGCTGTACTGTAGTTCCTGGTGGAGCATTAAACTGTAAATCTAGCCTGAAATACTCTGCGAAGGTTAAATCACGAAGTAATTCTCTTGTAAGTAATTCTGCTTCTTCTGTTTTGGGTTGAAAAAGCTCATCGAAACTGCTTACAAATTCAATAAACCGTGCCTGCTCTTCTACCGTGGTTTCAGCTAAAA
>JAIUMT010000004.1 GCA_022565415.1 Balneolales bacterium
CCAAGTTGCAGTGTAATATTCTCATAGTTCGAACTGTTTATTCCGCTAATGACAAAGTTTGTTCCAGCTGTACCAGTAAAAAAAACATTTTTACCACCAGACGCTCCTGCATACCCTGAAGATACTCCCGTACTTCGTGTGTCGGCTGTACCTGAAAAAGTGACAGGAGCACCGTTCTGAAATGTTGTTGCAGCAATCGATTGAGTGCCTGAACCAGACCCTATGTTTTCGGAAAAGAAGACGGTTTGCGCATTCGAAGCCTGTACCCCAGCTCCCAGCACAAAAACCACTGCAAACATCGCTGTAAGCAGGCTTTTTATTGTATTTCTTTGTTTCATAATCTCTTTGTTTTGTAGTCCGTTTTTTGAAAATTTGTCAATAATCTTGTCTCGACTTACCCGACCATTTCTGATTGGGGTTTTGAGCGTATTTGCTGGATCAGTTCGTGTTTAACGGAACTGATAAAGGCTCCGAGAGCTTTTGTACATCGGGGTTGAATCAGAGTTTGCCTCAGACAAAATTGTCTTGGCGGTCTGTTTTCGGTGGCGATGTTTCTTGACGTGGTTAGTCTTTTTTGGTGCGCAGTTTTTTCCACGCGTATGCGCCACCGGCAGCGGCGAGGAGGCCTAATCCACCGAGTGGAGCCTGATCGGGCATTCCGGGCAGTGCGGGCGGTGGCGGTGCACCCTGGGCTAGCACGTCGGGTGCTGTTATGAGTGCAATGATGACCATCGCTGCCATGAAGAACAGCGTTTTTGTATAGAGTTTCATTTAGATAAAAGTTAATGATGACTGTTTCGAGAATTAGATGCAGATATGCCAGAACCCCAAGCGTATCTCAAACGATTGATTGTAAAATAGAAAAGCCAACCAGTAAACGATGTTATTTTTCGGTTAACTGATTGGCTTTCAATGTACAATTCAAATTTTTCTTACTTGAGTAGGGTCATTTTTCGGGTAATGACTTCGCCGCCGGCCTCAAGCCGGATGACGTATACGCCGCTAGAGAGCGATGCTCCGTCGAAGTTCACATTGTGTGAACCCGGTGCCATTCGGTTGTTGACCAGAACGGCTACTTGTCGTCCGAGCAGGTCGTACACGGCGAGTTTGACTTCCGATTCGGCCGGGAGTTCGTAGCTCATGCGTGTGGTCGGGTTGAACGGATTCGGGTAGTTTTGGGAGAGGGAGACGACGGCGGGGAGGTCGGATGGGGTGCCATCAGTAGATGTAATCGTCTGATCACTCAATCGCAACTTGAATCTGGTGTCTGATGTTGCTGAAGCCATTACAGTAGGCTGACCAGAGAGACCATTACTGAACGATTTAGCTCTCTGAGTTGGCTCGAGTTGAATCGTAAGTTCAAAGTCTGCATCCAAATTGTATGAAGAACCAGACTCAGTATCTACGAGTGTTGAACTGTATCCATTAGGTAGATTCAGATTCGATACACTAAACGTGTACTCTCCACCTGTTGTCACATTCATCACCAATGGCAAATCTATCTCACCTTCGAAAAACGGAAGGTTATTGATATCAAGAAGGTCACCATCAGTGTTGATTGTTCCGAGGACTGCATACGAACCGGAAAGTGGCTCGAGTTGTTTCGCATCGGCACGATCGTCTCCCAAAGAAGCATAATCGCTGAATGTGAGCCATGCAGAATTACCCATTCCTTGTCCAGAAAGGATGAATTGAGCGGAGAATGATTCTTGTTGCTTACCGTAGAATTGTCCGCCTGATGTCGTGTTGCCTTCCGTTATCTGAAGTGATGGAGTGCCCGTTAATTCATCAACATTCTGGACGAAGAATCCCTGAAATGGTTTTATAATTCCGTCAGTAATTGATCCATCTTCACCATTAAAAGATCTCCACGCGCCAGAGCCAACGGACCCACTTTCACTTACCGTTTCGCCCGTAATCCCTACTGAGTAATTCGGATCCCAAACGTAAATGACTGTTTTTAAGTCAGTAATGTTTCCAGCTACACTTAATGGTGTAATCGAATCAAAGCTTGGATTACCCACAAATGATAGATCACCCGCACCGCTACGGATTGGCGCATTAACCGGTGATAATGAATGTGGGATACCAGAAACAGATATTGTTTTTGGCCACGGGTTTGGGCCGGTTTCGGTAGAGGGATCGTCATTCTCGTAAACATATACTAAGATGGCTTCGGCTGCATTAATTTCATCCGTTGCATTGTCAACACTTACCCAAACACCATCTGAATTATATCGGTATACATTTGAAAACACTAAGGGGTTGTTATCGCATTCATCAGCGATATAAATAGCTCCAGTAAAACACTGGGTAAAGATGTCGTTATCGTTCAGTAGCTCACCAACCGTGGTTGGGACAGGTGATGAGAGCATACGGTAGCCTTCGGAACCAGTTAAATTCTCATCAAAAATACTCGTAATGCTTACGTTAGTAATTCCAAATTCATCACGATTACCGCTTCCCCCAACATCACCACTATCCCATCTTAAGTACAAGAAATCATCATTTCCTAATGCTAAATCTCGAATTTTTGTACTGCGTGATTCTTTTTCCCAGTTCGGTGATACGTCAGCAGCTTGTGGGGTAGTGTAATCTAATTTGGTCACAGGAGAAAAATTTTCCCCATCAGTTGAATATGAAAAGTTAAACGAACTAGATCGATCTTGATCATTATATACGAAAATGTCATAAGCTATTTTTATCGAATTTACTAACTCGCCTGTAGTGTTCTGAAGCCTTAGTATCACAGCACCCGGAGTAAAGTCTGATCCACCAGGCTGCACGCCTAATATTTTGACATCATTTCCAACACTGAAACTGTAAACGCCACCAATTGAAACGCCACCAGTAGAGCTACCACGAGCAAAGTCGCCTGATGTGAACTCTCCACCAAAAGTTCCATCATCATCTGACATTCCAATCACTTTCCAATTTTTAGAATTTAATTGTCCAACTTCAGGATTAGCTGAAAATCCTGACCCATCAAATAGATTAAAGTCTTCAAAGTATCCTTCAAAGGTAAACGAACTTTCTTCTATTGTTGGTGCTACACTAATGTTGACATCATCTAGGAAAACAGTAGCGCCGGTCCTTCGAAAACGAATATATTTTAAATCTGGATTGTTTATGGAGAAGGATTGTTCTGTTGTAGTTGTTCCAAATGAAATTGGTGAACCAGAAATTTGGGTGAAAACAGTTCCATCTTCTGAACTTAGAACTTGCAAGCCGCCTGAAGCCGTACTCGCGGTAACACTAAATGTGATTGTTCCAACACCATCAGAAAGCAGAGGTGTTGTAATTGAGGCATCTGTTTGACTCCTAAGCTGCAGCGAATACATACCACTAACGTTTCCTGTAGATCCCCTAATGACCTGATTTGGTGTGCCTATCCATGTACCACTCTGTAAGGCAAACTCTGTCTCTGTTGTGTAACTAGTTGGTAAACCCGTTTCAAAGTTCTCACTAAGTTGAGCAGTTGTTATGTTTGTCATACCTAACATAAAAACTAACAATAGTAGCATTGTATAATAAAAAGTGAAATTAATCTTAAATACGTAATTCATAATTCAGGCTCTCTAAAGTTTATATTTTTGTATCAAGCATTTTTATCGCGCAGCTTCTTCCACGCGTATGCGCCACCAGCGGCGGCGAGGAGGCCGAGTCCACCAAGGGGAGCCTGATCAGGGGCATCGGGTAATCCAGGAGGCTGGGCTGCGAGTTCGGGGACGATCATTAAGGCAAGCAACATTACGCTTGCGATTGCTAAGTATTTCATATTGATTCTATTTTGCTATTTCAGGGGGTTGTTCTCTATTTCGATGGGAGTGGGTAGTAGACACGACAATTCCATGCACTGAGTACGAGCGCGGTTTAAGCACCTGAGTCCGGTTTGCTTTCAAACACAGTTTTTGATGGGTTCTATCGATAACTACTACCAGTTTCTGACACTCGTGTGCATTCTCATTTTTTACACGGTTCAATGACCTAATCACGCACGTAGAATATGTTCACGGACAGCTAAAGCCCCGCTCCTATTGTTCAACATACTATTTAGTGATTCAGATCTTAAGACACAGATATTTAGATTAGCTATGCGGCGTTGACAACTACCTATTTGCATTTCTAAACTGGTTGTTATGTTAGTGTTATTACTCTGTAAAATCAAATTGCTAAACATTAGGATTCTATCACCGTGCGGATTTTCCGTTTCGATAGAAAGTTAGTATTCGCAGATTAACTCAGTATTACGATAAGATTACTTTTATGGAGATCGCGCATCAAGTGCGCGAAGACTGAATGGAGCGCGACGACTGAATGGTGAGCGATGACTGAATGGAGCGCCTCACCATGTCATCCCGCACGAGCGCAGCGAGATGCGGGATCTCACTGTTTTGGCTACACATCCATGACAAAGAGATCGCGCATCAAGTGCGCGAAGACTGAATGGAGCGCGATGACTGAATGGAGCGCCACATCCATGACAAAGAGATCGCGCGTCAAGCGCGCGATGACTGAATGGAGCGCGACGACAGAATGGTGCGCGATGACAGAAATTACAAAGCAATCACGAATCCCAAGCAAAAAAAGGGGGACTCGCACTTACGCACGAATCCCCCTTTTCTCGATTGATTTCCTTCTCAAATTGACTACTAATATTCTAGCTCAATTTTCGCAATTCGAGATAAAACGTTCGGGTTTCTTCCCGAGCACCAATCAGTTTACTTAACCAGCGTCATCTTCTGAGTTAGTACAACACCCGACGCTTCGAGACGGTACATGTACACACCACTCGACAACGACGCGGCATCAAAAGTCACAAAATGTGATCCCGCGCTCATCCGTTCGTTCACCAGTACGGCCACCTGACGACCCAACAGATCGTACACAGCCAGTCGAACCGCCGACTCAGATGGCAAATCGTAACTAATTCGGGTGGTCGGATTAAACGGATTCGGGAAGTTCTGCGCCAGAGCGACCTCAGCCGGCAATTGATCTTCCGTTTCACGAATCGATGTCGGCGTCGAAAGTCGGGTCTCTATCGCTGTTACATTCAATCCGTCGATGCTCAGCTCATCGCCCGAATTCATGGTGTACTCTTCTTCGGTTTCAGAATCTTCTCCGCGGAAAACACACAGAACCATTCTCGCCTCAGGATAATCGCCGTTTTCGTCGAAGTTGAATGTCAGCGTTTCGCCCGGATGACGAAGTTCGAGGTATCCAATCTCACCGGATGCATAGCTCGAGCTGTCCTCAAAACGAACATCAAACACCCCATTCGGCGGACGTGGCGGCATGGAGTAGCGCAACGGATTGATTTCCAGATCTTCAAACGACTCCACCGGATCGCCGGTTAGGAACTTTATCGGCCGGGATTCGTCGCTGCGTACCGACAATGGCACCAAACCTTCGGGACGCACATAAGGCCGGGTTCTCTCCAAAGTTGTCTCCAACTGAAGCACGTTGTTCAATGTTAAGGTTCCGTGGCCTTCCGACATTACCCAATAGCCATAACCCCCGTACATGGTGTCGGTGCTGAAATAGCCGTCATCAAACCCGGTAAGCGTTCCTTCAACCAGCAAGTTGTCGGTATCTTCAATGTCATCAAAATGAACCGGAAATGATGTTCCGCTGATCAAATTCCATCCATCATATACATTAACTGATATGATATTGGGAAACGGCCCTGATATCATATCGTTGTACGGTTGGGTGAAGTTGAGCCAAAATCCTCTGCCCTCTTCGAAGTATCGGGCTTCTTCGTACACTCTTTCGAATTGATAGAACGTACTTGGATCTGCTGCCGGAAAAACGGTTGCTGGAATTTCCATCGATGGATAGGGCAGCCCTACTAGTTCCCATCCTTCTGAATAATCCAGATAAACAGGTACTTCTGTTGCAAATGTGATGCGAACTGTACCGGATTTGACATCTACGCCATTTACGGTTTCCATATCGATCATTTGTGTTTCACCGTCTAGAATATATTCTATAAACATCCTTCCGGCTAAATCGTCCAGAAATCCTTCCGCCCAGGAGAGTTTCACGATGTCATCTGCATCTCCTGCTGATCTGACCTGTAAATCCCAAACCGTTAGACCTTCATCCGACTTTCGATACTTCATGAAGTAGTCTTCGTCACTCTCGGTGATGCGAAAATCGAAATTACCCTCCGGGGAGGCAGGCGGGGCAAGTTTATCAAGTCCGCGAACATATGTATCCACTTCTGCAAACTCTGAGAAACCTAGTATTACTTCGATTCTATCCATGGTTACATCCGTTGCTGAAATGTAAAAATTCCAGTCGGGTCTAAGTAGTGGTTCAAAACCAAAAATGGTGTTTCCGAAAACAATGACATCGCTGTAACGTGTTATAGGTTGAGGAACCTGATTGAGTTTATATTCCTCCGGTCCGTCAGCCACAATTCGGCCGTCTTCGGTTAGAATGGCTATAGTTTCGTGACGGGCATCTGCCTTAACTGCATTGGAAATGTCGATGAACTGAGGGATGTCCACCAGGCCGTTTTCATCCCAGACTACAACAGATCCGTTTTCACGAATAGCGACGTTATGGTCATCGGATGCAGCTATACCAATTACGCCCGATAAGTCTTCCGGAACGTAGAGGTCGGTATTGAATCGCCATACTCTTACTGTTCCATCGTCTCTGAGTGAAAGGGTACGATCTGAAGCGGCAGCTACGGCGACGTAAAAAGCATCATCCACGATGCGGTCGCTTTGTCCTAGGTTGCCCCAGGTTTGCACCCGTCCGTCGCGAATTAGGTACACGCCATGATTGAATCCACCAGCAGAACCCAATTTCACGCCTGTACCACTGATTTCAGGATCTATGTTTCCATCATAGAGACCATCATGAATATAACCGAACTCGAATGATGTTACATTTTGGGCTATAGCAAAAAATGTGTTGAATGATTCTCTTGTGGTAGACCCAACAAAAACCGGGTTGGTGAATTCGTTAAATGAGTAACCACTAAATCGCTCACCTGATTCGAGCTCCAGGAAGTCACCGTCGGTAAGAAGTGCATATTGATCGGGAACGAGCTGCATTATATTGTCAACGACGCTTCCATTATCAAAATAGGTTGGAAATGGGTCACCCCATTGCCGAATCCGCGTCGGGAATGTGAACTTTTTGACTGTCGGATTGCTTATGGTTGGCTCTGCATCCACAAATGCGATGGCAATCAACAAGGTATTGGTACGAATGTTGATGGGGTCGGTGTAGAGCGGTGAGTTCATGGTCGGTATTCGTCCGTCGGTGGTGTACCTGATTTCAGCACCATCTGCGGAAGTCGACATGGTTACCGAAATAGTCTCCTGATAAACCCCCTCTTCGGGAGATATGCTCACCTGACCGTGTGCAAAAACGGGGATTAGCAGTAATATTAACGACAGTTGGGCAATACCCGACCTTAGCAAATTGTATATATGATTCATAATAGTGGTTGTTTTGATGAATTGATGAGTACTTTATTTTTAAAGCCCATTAAGTTTCCTGTCGGAAATATCCGATCGGGCTTGGTTTAGATTCTATGTAGAGAACGCATCTCACTGATTTTGACAGATTCATGAATAGCTATTTGTATGAGCACATGATCTGCCAATAGTATATCTATTTGATCGACTCTATTGAGCGACGAACACCTTCAAGAGACTATTTTATATGGGGATGCATCCGTATAATTAAGACGACTTAATTATATATGCAAGTTTAATCTTTAATTCTACAAAATGTTCCGGAGTAATTTTGGGTAGTTCATTTCCTGAAGTATCGATTATTGGGTATTTTAATGAGCATTTTAGAAATTCTGATGTTGCGACAAAATTCGTGTGGTTCACATTCTGAGGGTTATCCAATAGAATTTCGAAGTACTCTGAAACCGCGCCATACATCAGAGTTTTGAATATTTCCCAACTTGAAACGTTGAAACGTTCCGGGTTAATTTTGAGTTTTTTTAATCATGCTGTACCATAAAATCATAAAGCTTTCTGATGACGCCGATTGGGTCGTGTTTGTTCACGGCGCCGGGGGGAGCTCTGCGGTTTGGTTCAAGCAGGTAAAGTCCTACAAAAAGCATTTCAACTTGTTGTTAATTGATTTGAGGGGACATGGTAAGGCTGATGATGGACCGGCTTTTGGCAAACATAACTATTCGTTCGAGTCGATTGCTTCAGACGTGATTGATGTACTGAATCATCTGAATATCCCTAAAGCGCATTTTGTGGGGGTCTCGCTGGGAACGATTATCATTCGTCAGCTGGTCGAAATTGCCCCTCAGCACGTTCAATCGATGGTTTTTGTGGGTGCGATTACCAAGTTGTCGTTTAAGTCACGCTTTCTGGTGCGCATGGGTCGGATGTTTAAATCGGTAATTCCATACATGTTGCTATACCGGTTGTTCGCTTTCATCATAATGCCGCTTGACGGACATGAAGAATCGCGTAGTTTATTTGTGCGGGAGGCGAGGAAATTAGCTCAGAAGGAGTTTATTCGCTGGTTTAACTTAACCCGTCATGTGGGAGAGAAACTTCGACTGTTTGAGGAGGTCGATCCTTTGATACCCACGTTGTATGTGATGGGTGACCAGGATCATATGTTTTTGGAGCCGATATATAAAATGGTTGAGCGGTTTAAGAATCAGACGCTGCATATTGTTGAAAAATGCGGACATGTGGTGAACATCGAAAAGCCGAAGATATTTAATGAGCTTTCGATTGCATTCTTGCAGCAGCAGCGTGAAGCGAGTAAAGTGCCGGTTCCAGTGAGAAGCTAAGGTATTGAGCGTATTGTCTGTTGTCTAAATCATGAGCTCGAATCTTGAATGCATCCTTTGCTTACGCAGACAATCACCCCGAAATTTGTGACGGTTTTGTAAGATTTTGGGGTCTTGCCGACTCTATATAGTATAACATCATGAACTATATAGATAACTACCTTGAAACAGCGAATACGTTCAACTAAAGAATCGGAACACAGAAAGTCTCACAACCTAATCAAAGGGCAACCTTTGGAAAAGGATCAAACTCATTCAGAATCGGAACTCCATCTATCTGACACTTCTGAAATCGAGCCGGGCACCTATGTAAATCCGTTCACCGATTTTGGATTCAAACGGATATTTGGTCAAGAGTTATCGAGCGATATTCTCATCGACTTTCTGAATGAGGTACTTGCGGGTAAAGAATCTGCGATAACATCAGTAACATACCTCAATAACGAACATCAATCCGAGCAGAAAGATCAGCGCCGGGCAGCGTTTGACCTCCACTGCATGACCAGCACCGGAGCACGAATTATCGTTGAAATGCAGGCGGGATATCAACGTCATATCGTTGAGCGGTCGTTGTACTACGCAGCAAGAGTAATCGGAGAACAAGCCCCCCGAGGGGAGTGGGATTTTAACTACGACCGGATCTATTCAATTGCTATTCTTGATTTCAAAATGGCGGAGTCGTTCGGTTCAGGTCAAGTTCGCCATGAAGGGATGCTATTGAATACCGAAACGTCTCGACCAATCACAGACCGCCTCGTGCTTATTTTCCTGGAAATGCGTAATTTCGTAAAGACAGAGCGCCAACTGCAGACCCGGATGGACAAATGGCTGTACCTTTTACGAAATCTGAGTCAGCTTACACGTCGGCCCAAGGCGCTGCAAGAACGCATTTTCAACAAGATTTTCACCATAGCTAAAGTAAGTGCCATGGATACTAAGGAATACACAGACTATCAGTTAAGTTTGAAAGCGTATAGGGTCTTGAGGAGCTCTGAGATGTCGATTTATGGGCTTGGTTTGGAGAAGGGTATTGAACAGGGTATTGAGAAGGGTATTGAGAAGGGTATTGAGAAGGGTATTGAGAAGGGAATGACGCAAGGTATTGCAAAAATGGTGCGAAACCTACATCAAAACAACTTGTCGGTCGAAGAAATAGTCCGACTGACTAGCCTTACAGAAGCTGAAATCCGAGAAATTCTAACTATCTGACGAATATTTTGTCGCGAAACGTACTGTTTCGTTGCTACACAAGAAGATATCAACAGCTTTCAAAAGGGGATAAAATCAACAGCTAAACGTAAGCTTAACCTGCCGACCACCCTTCGAATAAGCTACCCCATCACAATAGGTTTTCATCAGAAAAACCCCTCTCCCGCTAGTTTTTAGCAAATTCGCAGGATCTAGCGGGTCGGGCAGTGCATCCGGATCGAATCCATCTCCCTCATCTTCGCCCGAAACCTGAATAGACGTATCATCCAGCGATGCAGTAACGAAGACTTTCTTGCTCGCATCCATCTTGTTACCGTGTTTCATGGCGTTGGTAACAGCTTCGGATGCAGTTAGCATGAGAGCATCATACTGGTCTTCACTCAAATGAGCATGTTTCGAAATACTGTTAACGAGTTCTTCGACTTGATCGAGTTGATCCAGATTGGTTTCAAGCTCCAGCTTCCATTTTTTGGACATTAGGATACTTCTAGACGTTAATTGTTACGAGAACCTGCTTTTTTGAGGTCCTTCGAAGACTGAATTCCAGCTATACATTTCGACAGCGTTTCATTGAAGAGATACCGGCTGCTGGCACGACGATCGGGGTCGATGGTCTGAATTTGAACATTGCCGGAGGCGTGCATGAGATTTCCTTCACCAAGGTAAAACCCAACATGGGTAATGGATTCACCATCTTTCCCGTGAAAATAAACAACGTCTCCGTAATTCGCTTTTTTGAGTCCGCCTTCTATGAGCGGGGCGGCTTTGAACTGCTGAGATGCGTCGCGGGGCAAATTGTATTTGTGAAGACTGTAAACCATCTGAATATAGCCGGAACAGTCGATTCCAGCGTCGGTACGGCCACCCCAGAGATATGGAACGCCAAGAAATTCCATCGCAGTATCCATGATGGCGTGCTCTTTGAGCTGATAGGGAGTGATTACGACATCCCAACGTCCATCGGGTAACTCGACGTCAAATCCGTTGAAAATAATCGGAGCACCAGTGGGCACAATCAAAAAAGTGTTTCCGCGGGAAATGCGATAGGTGTAGAACGGAGATCTGCGTCGTTCGGTGTTTTCGGACCACGATTTGTACGCGGCTTCGCTGTTGAATTCGACCACCTGGGCCACGCTTACCCAGCCTTCATACCCGTCGAAATCGCAGATTACGCGGTGCCAGCGTTCTACCGACTCCAAAATTTCCATGGTTTCGCCAAGCAACACCTGAGAGACCATTTCAGCGGTGTCTGATGCCGTTTTTCGTAAAGGTGCTATGCCCGAATGAGCATATGCATATCGTTTAGTTTGGTTGTTTTTCGTCATATTCTAATATAAGGCAACTTTTAATCGATGTCATCCAAACAAATATACAATGCAATGTCTGTTTGCTGTGTTAATGATTTTTTACGGATGTAGTTTTGCTATGTTTTAGCGTAACGCAATATAAATGTCCATTTATGACGCCAATGCCTGACTCAAGCGTGACGTTTGAAACAAGTATTTTCAATGTCAACGATCTCAAAACCATTCAAATTTAACGGAAAGAACGCCGTTATGTTAATTAATTTAGGACGCCCCAAAAAAGCGCTTTTTTGAGTCATATATGCAAAATATTGATTCATTCTTGAGTAACTTATGTGCTTCATTGTTGCATGTTCATGTCCTTAGGAATGTATTCGAATCTGGCACTAAGTTCATCCGCGGGGCGCAAACAACGGCAACATCCGAATGAGTTGAATTTGCGGGAACGCAATCACCATCCGGTAGTTTATTCTAACAAAACGAACCTATAACAATTTGATATCCTATTATATATGTCAACGCACAAGGACTTGCTGAGCTCCCCCTACTACAAAGAACCCGGACCTAAACTCGACAAAGAAAGCCCATTCGAATCCATGATGGAGCGATTCCGGTTTGCCACCGACCTCCTCAAAATTAACGAAGGAATGTTTCAGTACCTGGCCTCCCCTGTTCAAACCACCATCGTTTCGATTCCTGTCATTATGGACAATGGTGAAATCCAGGTTTTTGAAGGGTATCGCGTAATTCACGATAACGTACTCGGTCCGTCGAAAGGTGGAATTCGCTATTCGCCTGATGTAGATATTGACGAAGTTAAGGCGCTCGCCGCCTGGATGACATGGAAGTGTGCCGTTGTGAATGTGCCGTTCGGCGGGGCAAAAGGTGCGATTAAATGCGATCCGAAGAAGCTTTCCCAGCGCGAAATCGAGCACATCACCCGACGTTATACCTCGGCAATGTTTGATGTTTTCGGACCGGATCCGGATATTCCGGCTCCCGACATGAACACCAACGAGCAAACCATGGCCTGGATCATGGATACCTACAGTATGCACGCCCGCAAAACTGAAACCGCGGTTGTAACTGGAAAACCTATTCTTTTGGGTGGTTCACGGGGTCGCAAGGAGGCCACTGGTCGCGGGGTTGTAACAGTAACCCTGGCTGCAATGACGAAATTGGGGATGGCTCCGAATCGAAGCAGCGTCGCGGTGCAGGGTTTAGGAAATGTCGGAGCGGTATCGGCAGTGTTGATGCACGAACAAGGCGCGAAAGTGGTCGCCATCAGCGATATTTCCGGTGCCTATTACAACGAGAATGGAATTGACATCCCAGCTGCCATCGCTTACACAGCCGGAAACAAAGGTACCTTAGAAGGATTCCAAGGATGCGAAATCATTTCGAATGCCGATCTGCTTGAACTCGACGTTGATGTGCTTATTCCTGCCGCGAAAGAAGACCAAATCAACCGTTACAACGCAGAAAACATCAAAGCCCGGATTATTTCGGAGGGTGCTAACGGACCAATAACCGCCTCAGCCGATGAAATTCTCGAGAAAAAAGGCATTTTGGTGATTCCGGATATTCTGGCAAATGCGGGCGGCGTAACCGTTTCGTATTTCGAGTGGGTTCAAGATCGTCAGGGCTATTTCTGGACAGAAGAGCGGGTAAATCGCCGACTTACCCGAATGATGCGAGAGGCGTTCCAGCTTATATATGGCGTTATGGAGCAGTATGATATTACGCTTCGTCAGGCGGCTTATGTCTATGCTATCGACAAAGTTGCAAAAACGTTGGCTATGCGTGGAATATACGGATAGTACCGGCGTTATTTGTGGGTGACAGGCAGTGTGGAGTTTCCAGCTGCCTGTTTTTACTGAAAAACCTAACCTTTTGATAATTTGTGAAACTGATTTTTTTGCATTAATGTTATTCGCAATGTAGAACGACAACGTAGTTTAACATGAGTTATGGATATGCTAAACAGCAATGTACTGGTTCTGAATCAGGATTATCAGCCGCTGAGCGTCTGTAATGTGCGAAAATCGCTCATGCTCATCTTCCTCGATAAGGCAGAGCTTCTGCATGATTATCCTGGTCGGAAAATTCGATCGGTGCGGATGGATTTCGATTTTCCATCGGTTATCCGCTTGAGAACGTACGCCCGCATCCCGTTCAAAAACATTGTACTAACACGCAAGAACATCATCAAACGCGACTCCCACAAATGCCAGTACTGCGGGAAGTCATCTGATTTGACCATCGATCATATCATTCCGCGTAGCCGTGGCGGTAAAGATACCTGGGAAAATCTGGTAGCTGCGTGCGACCGTTGCAACCATAAAAAGGGCAATAGAACCCCAAAAGAGGCCAACATGCCACTATTGCGCGATCCATATCGGCCCAATCACATCATATTCTTACGCGAATACATGGGCCGGATTCAAGATCCATGGAAGCCTTATCTATATTTGTAACCCTCTTAGCATTTCGTTTTATTTTTCATCAAGATAACAGCCCTTTTTCCAAATTGACCGTTTCAAAAGGCACATCATTTTCGTAATTTGAGTATTCACTGAAAAATCATCTCATTTACCCGTTTCATGCCAGATAAACCACATGATTACTGTGGAATTTTCGGTGCCTTTAATCATCCGGATGCAGCCATCCTGACCTATTACGGCCTCCACGCACTTCAACACCGTGGTCAGGAGTCAGCAGGAATTGTTACCTCCATTTTCGACGAACAGCACAACCGCCCTTCTATGCCTATGCATAAAGATTTCGGACTCGTGCTCAATGTCTTCGACGATAAGAATATTTTCACGAAGAAACTCAAGGGTAGCGCTGCAATCGGTCATAACCGATATTCCACCTCCGGATCTTCCGAAAACCCATCGAATATCCAGCCTTTTCGCGTGCACTATCGCGGCGGAAACCTAGCCCTTGGGCATAACGGAAACCTGACCAACGCCCGGAGTTTACGCGAGCGTTTCACCCAGGAAGGCGTTCTTTTTCAGTCCACTTCCGACACCGAACTTATCCTGCACCTGATTTCGCACAGTAAAAAATCCAATCAGATTGATCAAATCGTGGATGCTGTTTCTCAAATAACAGGTGCATATTGTCTGGTTATTCTCACCGACGACAAACTTATCGCCGTTCGCGATCCCAACGGATTTCGTCCGCTGGCACTTGGCCAAAAAGACGGAGCTTGGTTTGTAGCTAGCGAAACGTGTGCCTTCGATATCAACGATATCGACTATATTCGCGACATCGAACCCGGCGAAATTCTCATCATCGACCGCAAAACCGTCGATACCGGCGAAATGACATCGATAAAAATTCCAGCTCAAAAGAACACTTCTTCAAGCGGATGCATTTTCGAATTCGTCTATTTTTCACGTCCCGATAGCCGGGTTTTTGGCGAGAACGTTGATAAAGTCCGCCGCCGAATTGGTCGCCAATTGGCGCACGAACACCGGCTCAGTAGCTTTTTGAAACACACGAACGACCGGCAACCCATCATAATTTCAGTGCCCGATTCGAGCAACACCGCTGCCATCGGTTACGCGAACGAAAGCCAGAAACTGGGCGAAGATTGCCGCTTCGAAATCGGATTAATCCGAAATCACTACGTCGGACGTACATTCATCTCTCCGGGACAAGAATCACGTGACCTGAAAGTCCGCACGAAATTCAACACCGTTCGCGGAGTTCTGGAAAACCGCCCGGTCATTATCGTCGACGATTCGATTGTACGCGGAACCACCTCCCGCCACTTGGTCAAGATGATTCGCAAGGCAAATCCGTCTGAGGTGCACTTTTTGGCCAGCTCCCCTCCTATTATCGAGCCCTGTTACTACGGAATGGATTTCCCATCGCCCGAAGAACTGATTGCTAATGTGTACGATCGCGATATCAATAAAATCGCGGAAAGCCTGGGCGTCGATTCCCTGCATTATCTGTCTCCGCGCGGACTTGTGGATGCAGTAAAAAGGGCAAATCCGTCTACGATGGAGTATTGCACGGCCTGTTTCACAGGTGATTATCCGGTTCCGGTCACTTCCGGGGTCGATAAAGAGGAAAACGAGTTAGTTTGATGGCATCATTTCATATAAATTCAATAAATTCAACATTATGATAGATGCAAAAACTGCAGAATTTGTACTAAGCGCACCGGGTTTCGAGCATTGCCCGCCTGAGTCCTTGCCAGAAATTTGTTTTGCTGGCAGATCGAATGTGGGTAAATCTTCGCTGATTAACGCCGTTGTAGGTCGAAAAAAACTGGTAAAGACCAGTAACACTCCTGGAAAAACCCGGGCCATGAACTATTTTCGCATTGATGATAGCTGGCTTTTGGTTGATTTACCCGGATATGGATTTGCAAAAGTATCCAAATCGGAGCGGGAGCGTTGGGACAACGAAGCACGTAACTTTTTCCGAAACCGGGGTACACTACGATTGATTATCTCGTGCATCGATGCCCGGCACGATCCGACCGAACTCGACGAAAATTTTGTAATGTGGCTAGCTCAAAACGAGCGTCCATTTGCAATTGTACTCACGAAAGCCGACAAACTCTCGGCGAACCACAAATTCGCGGCAAAAAAACGAGCCGAACGAATGATAAAAAAGATGAACATTGAAGTGCCTGTAATTTTGTCGTCCTCTGAGAGCAAAGAGGGCATCCAAGAAGTTAGGGAATTGGTGCAGGACTTCGTTAACGATAACTACATTATCCGATAAACAACAGGAATCATGGCATACAAAGTATTATTATTAGACGGGATCGACGCAAGTTGCAAAACCATTCTGGAACAACGCGGTATTGAGGCGGTTGCGGCGCCAAAACTGGCCGGAGACGAGCTCCTCGCCACCATCAAAGACTTCGACGGAGTCGTAGTACGTAGCGCAACGAAAGTAAACGAAACACTGCTAAAAGCCGCTCCCAACCTGAAAGTTGTGGGTCGCGCCGGAGTTGGTGTTGACAATATCGACATCCCGATGGCCACCAAAATGGGCGTTTTGGTAATGAACACGCCTGATGGTAACACCATTTCGACAGCAGAACATGCTTGCGGACTCATCCTATCGCTTGCCCGAAGCTTGCCAAATGCGGTAAATTCGCTCAAAAATGTCGCTTGGGACAGAAAAAAATACACCGGATCTGAGTTATCGAATAAAGTTCTTGGCATCGTCGGACTCGGAAAAATTGGTTCCGGCGTCGCCACCCGAATGCGATCCTTTGGCATGGATGTGATTGCTTACGACCCGTTCACCACCCACGAGCGTGCTCAGGAAATGGGCGTAAAACTGGTCGACATCGACGAATTACTCAAAACCAGTGATTTCATAACGGTTCACACGCCGCTTACCGAAAAAACCAAAGGATTGGTATCCAAAGCAAACGCATCTAAGCTGAAAAAAGGTGTTCGTTTGGTCAACTGTGCCCGTGGCGGAATCTACACCGAAACTGATTTGGTAGATTTACTCAACGACGGCACCATCGGCGGAGTCGCCCTCGATGTTTACAGTGTTGAGCCACCAGATGCAAGCTTCGCCGAGCTTCTCAAGCACCCGAACGTTGTTTGTACTCCTCACCTTGGTGCATCGACCGAAGAAGCCCAGGAAAAAGTAGCTGAGCAAATCGCCTATCAGATTGCAGACACACTAGAGCTCAAGAGCTTCAAAGGAACCTTGAATGGCAAAGCCATCGCATTGAGTACAAACAAAGAAGTACAACCCTACCTCAAATTGGCCGAACGAATTGGCGATTTCGTAGCGCAGGTCGTGCCCGACAACACCGATTACCTGGAAATTGAGTACCACGGAAAGTGTGCCCAGCACGGAGAGGTTCTAACCGATTCGTTGCTTAAAGGCTACCTCACCAACTACTCCGATGAAGCCGTTAATTTGATCAACGCCCGGTACCTGGCCGACTTCCGCGGACTTCGGTTCAAAGAAACCCTCAGCAAAGATTCTAAAACGTATTCTGATCTGATCCGCGTTAAAATTCAGGGTAAGTCCCGATTCAAAGACTTTGCAGCAACTCCGTTCGGCGATAACGATTACCGAATTGTGGAAATTGATGGTTTTGGTATTGAATTGGCCCTCAAAGGAATCATTGTACTGTACAAAAACATCGATAAGCCGGGTATGTTGGCCGCGGTTAGCACCGAAATGTCGCAACGCGGCGTGAACATAGCAGCGCTTAGTTTAGGTCGATCGGCTAAAGGATTAGAAGCCATCACTGCTTTCCGTGTCGATCGCAAATTGTCGACAGACGAACTCAAAGCTATAGACGATGTAGATGGCGTTGACTTTGCACATTACGTCGAAATGGCCGATAACTAACGTACGTTTTAAAAATAGCAGGCTATAATCACAGAATATAGCCTGCTGTTTTGATATATTGATTTAACTTCGCACTTGATTATTACAGAGCTGAAAGTGCAGCCCACACAAAATTTATCATCTAACAGAATTACAAACACCTCTTAAGGAAGTATTATGGCTTTAAAACCTACGCAATCCGAAAAGACCATGTATGAGCGAATTCCATCGGTAGTAGTGGATAGCCCGGCGGCTGGCGCAATAGCTGTCGCTCAAGAAATCGCCGACCTCATCAAAAAACGTCAGACTGAAGGCCGAAATGCCGTCCTCGGACTGGCCACTGGCTCGACTCCAATTAAAGTGTACGACGAACTTATTCGCATGCACAAAGAAGAAGGATTGAGCTTTCAGAATGTTATTTCATTCAACCTCGACGAATATTTTCCGATGCCGGCTGATTCTGCACACAGCTATGTGCATTTCATGAACGAGCAATTGTTCAATCATATCGACATGAAGCCGGAAAACATCAATATCCCGGATGGTACCCTCGATCATAGTCAGGTCTTTCAGTTTTGCTCCGATTATGAGCAGAAGATCGAAGACGCTGGCGGACTCGATATTCAAATTCTCGGAATCGGTCGAACAGGTCATATTGGATTCAACGAACCAGGTTCCATCAGAGATTCCATCACACGAATGGTAACTCTCGATATTGTGACACGTCGCGATGCGTCGGGCACCTTTTTCGGACTAGATAACGTACCGCGCCGTGCAATTACCATGGGCGTTGGCACCATCTTGAAAGCACGTCGCATTTTGTTAATGGCCTGGGGCGACGGAAAAGCCTCCATCATTCAGAAAACCATCGAAGGTCCTATTAACGATCAAATTCCAGCCACATTCCTACAGGAGCACAAGAATACCTTGTTCGTACTGGATGAAGGCTCGTCCTCATTCCTAACTCGCAACAAACTTCCCTGGTTGGTCGGCTCGCACGAGTGGAACGATTTCAACACCAGAAAGGCGGTTGTTTGGTTATGCCAGAAAATCGACAAACCCGTTTTAAAGCTTACGGATGAGGATTATAACGAAAATGGACTTGGTGAGCTAGTTACCGAGCACGGTCCGGCGTACAGCATCAATATCAAGATTTTCAACCAGCTACAGCATACCATCACGGGTTGGCCCGGGGGAAAGCCTAACGCCGATGACTCGAATCGTCCGGAACGTAAAGATCCGGCAAAAAAGCGAGTGATCATCTTCTCACCCCACCCCGACGATGATGTAATTTCGATGGGTGGTACATTTATTCGCCTGGTTGATCAAGGTCATGAGGTGCATGTTGCCTACCAAACTTCCGGAAATATCGCGGTTTTCGACGAAGACGCCCTCCGATTTGCCGATTTCATCAGCGATTATGCTGAAATCTTCAATGTTGGTGACGATAATCTCAAAAACCTGTACGATACCTTTAAACTGGCCGTCGAGAACAAGTCTGAGAGTGGCGTTGATTCGCCTGAGGTTCGTGCCATGAAAGGACTTATTCGTCGCGGGGAAGCCAAAGCGGGTTGCCGCAGTGTTGGCATTCCAGACGAACAGATTCACTTTTTGAACCTGCCTTTCTACGAGACTGGTAAAGTGAAAAAAGATCCGGTTGGTCCGGCCGACATCAAAATCGTCGAAGACATCATCCGAGAGGTAAAACCTCATCAGATTTATGCTGCTGGCGATTTAGCCGATCCGCACGGAACGCACAAGGTTTGTCTTGAGGCCATTTTTGCAGCGGTAAAGAACATGAAAGAAGAAGATTTCATGAAAGACTGCTGGGTTTGGTTGTACCGCGGAGCATGGCATGAGTGGAACATCGAAGAAATCGAAATGGCCGTGCCTATTAGTCCGCAAGAATTGGTTCGCAAACGAACTGCGATATTCAAACATCAGTCACAGAAAGACAATGTGATGTTTCAAGGATCCGACAAACGGGAATTCTGGGAACGCGCCGAACACCGAAACAGAACAACAGCCGAGCTATATGATCAACTCGGACTAGCTGAATATGAAGCTATGGAAGCTTTCGTTCGCTGGCATTTCTAGTTCTGAATCAGCGTTTAAGATTACTATAATGGGTTGGTGAGTGTGACGAGCACGCATCAACCCATTTTTTTTGTAAATATTTTTGATACTTAGCCCTAAGTGTCTATCTTTGTGCTAATCCTGAAGAGGTGCAAACGTCAGGTACGTTGTAAGAGGTTCCGAAACCATTGACAACAACGAAGGGGACGTTTTGCCGAAACTTTTACAGTGTCGGAAGCTGTACTGGTTGGTGGCTTGGGCTGAAACCCTGCTACTGTCACATAACCCATGGGAATGGGAAGTGTGGAGCGCTCCAGGTGATGCTGCTTTTGTAGTTTCACTTACCGCATACATCCTCTGAAGGTGGATTTCCCGCTAACATCCGAAATCATTCAGAGGTCTAAAGCCCTCCTTTCGGCGGTAATTGATTAATGGTCCCGGTTATATTTTTGTGCCATAACTGTAGTCCGTTTCCCTTATTGCCACCGAAATGGCCCACCGCTTCTCGACTGTTTTCGGGTGATTTGCAACTTAAATTCACCCTTAGATTTCAGATTCATGCTAAACGATCAAATCGTGTGGACGGCCATGGTTACACCCATGAACGACACAGGAACAGTCAATTATACTAATTTTGAGTACCTGCTTCGAATGCAGGAGTCGGCCGGAAATGGCGTTGTCATTTTAGGCAGTACAGGCGAAAGCCTGAATTTAACACCCGCTGAACGTCGTCAAATAGTGGCTTTCACAACCAAATTAGACCTCAACATTCCCATTATGGTGGGTGTTGGCGGATGCGAGTTGAGCTCAACACTCGACTGGCTGAATTATTTGGAAACGCAAGCCGTAGATGCATACCTCATGGTAACTCCGATATATGCAAAACCTGGTTCCGAAGGACAATTTCATTGGTTTTCAACCTTGTTGGAAGCTGTGAGTCGTCCATGTATGTTGTACAATGTGCCTTCACGTTCGGGGACATCCCTCGACCATATGGCTGTGCGACGGCTTTCTGAACATCCCAATTTCTGGGCTATAAAAGAAGCCAGCGGATCTACCCAGGAGTTCGCCAAGTACACCAACAGTGCTGACAGAGCACCGGTTTTCAGCGGCGATGATGCCATGATGTGGGAATTTGGGGCTCTCGGGTGCGCCGGAGTCGTTTCCGTTGCTTCCAATATTTGGCCAAGGTAAACGCGCTTGTTCACTCGAATGGCCATCGAACAAGCACTCACATCCGAAGAAATCAATTTATGGCGAGATGCAAGCAACGCCTTGTTTATCGCTTCAAATCCGATTCCTGTTAAAACCCTCCTTATGATGGAGGGCATAATCGATTCCAACACCGTAAAGCTGCCCTTACATGCCGATGATCTGACCAATGTTGAAACATTGCGAAGGGCATCGCACCGGGTTCGTGAATGGTACAAAAAATGTGTTCGTGAGAAGGCGGCGTAGGTTCGTGATTCGCCTTCATTTAAAATAAGTTTCTATTCATAGGTTCGTGGTTAAGAGAGACCTCATTACTTGGGCACTCCACAGACACCACCGGAAGCCGATACATGCTATGACTCATGTATCGGCTGGTGTCATTTTTCAGTAGCTCCTGCTGTACTAATCATACGCTGTTTGGATATTTTTTATATCTTCCATGTTCATCCAAATACCTGTAACGCAAAATTTAGGAGTCACTACCAATGCGTTTGATATACGTCATCTTTCTATGCATGCTCACCGCTGCATGTTCGCCTTCTGTTGATACCTACCATACCGATGTACTAGTTATAGGCGCCGGAGCCAGTGGCACAATGGCATCTATTCAAGCATCCCGCCTCGGCAGCGACGTCGTTGTTGTTGAAGAAACTGCCTGGATTGGTGGAATGCTCACCTCCGCCGGAGTAAGCGCCATCGACGGTAACCACATGATGCCATCCGGACTCTGGGGTGAATTCCGATCCAAATTATACGATTATTACGGCGGTCCCGACGAGGTCGAAACAGGATGGGTAAGCAACACTCTTTTCGAGCCACATGTTGGTCAGCGGTTTCTCTCCGAAATGATAGCAGCTGAGGAAAATATTACGGTCATCCACGGCTACCGGGTCGAGACAATCATCAAAGAAGACAATCGGGTTACCGGGGCCGAATTCGTTTCAGAATCGGGCGATAGAATTCGAGTTTATGCCACCGTTACGATAGCCGCCGACGAATACGGAGATGCGCTCGCGTTGTCGGGATCTGAGTACCGTTTCGGATGGGAGCCCTTTTCCGATTTCGGTGATGAATACGCGCCTGAGGTGGGCAATGACTTAATTCAGGACCTCACATACGTGGCCATACTACGCGATTTTGGTCCGGATGCAGACATGACCATCCCTCAGCCGGAAGGCTACAATCCGGATGTTTTCGACTGTACTTGTAAGGAGTTGTGCAGCGATCCCGACCGCGACGTGGTTCCATGCGGACCCGACAGTGGCGCCGATTTATACATGTTTAATTACGGAGAGTTGCCCAATAACCATTTCATGATAAACTGGCCGATTGAGGGCAACGACTACTATATCCCAATTCTGGAAATGACGCCTGCTGAGCGCGCCGAAGCTCTCGAAGAGGCCAAAAACTTTACATTACAATGGATTTATCACCTGCAAACCGCCGGTGGATACAAAAATATGGGCATTGCCGAGGATGTATTTCCAACCGACGACAACTTCCCGTTGATTCCCTACATTCGGGAAAGTCGGCGGATAGTTGGCGTGTCGACCATGCGAACCCAAGACATGATTGATCCTTATGCTGAGGCATCCGAAGGCCGTTTCAAGGCCGGAATTGCCGTGGGTGATTATCCGCTTGATTTACACCACGAACGCAAGCCGGAAGGATTCGAAGTAGATGCCAGAACAGCAGATAAGCCACCGATTCCTTCCTACAACGTCTCCTACTACACCATGATTCCGCAAATCACCGACGGACTCATCGTAGCTGAGAAGAGCATTTCAGTTACGCATGTTGTGAATGGAGCAACCCGATTGCAGCCTGTGGTTATGTTGCTGGGTCAGGCAGCGGGAGCAGCGGCGGCACTAAGTGCGCAAAATAATGTTCAGCCTCGAGACCTCGACCTACGCCTGCTTCAGCAAACCCTACTTAATTCAGGCACCTGGTTGATGCCATTTGCGGATACTACACCTGATGATGCCGATTTTCAGGCCATTCAACGGGTTGGCTTATCGGGCGTTATGCAGGGCACGGGTGAGCCTGTGGCCTGGGCGAACAGAACATGGTTTTATCCGAATGAAGCGGTTGACAGAGTGGAACTGATGGGGATAAATCAGCGCCTCGAAGCTATTGGTCATGCACATTCTTTGGGAGCTTTAGATCGGTCGAACCTTCCCGTTACACAGTCACTTGCCATTCGGGCTTTATGGGAATGGGCAGGAAAACCAGGAGCGAGTGAAAACCAAGCTTATTCAGCTGAGATAGGCCAACAGTGGTTCGATTCGCTTGAAATTGGAAACAATTGGACAGCTTCTTTGCAAAATTCAGTGGTATCGAGACGTGAAATGGCTGTACTTTTGGATGAAATCCTGAATCCATTTCATAACGGAAACCGTTGATCGATATAATTGAAAATGTACTGTATGCTGCCATTTTTTATGGTGCCTATCTGTGGCTAAAGTATACAGTTGTGCGCAAGGCAAATATCCCCGGGAGAATGAGTCCCGGGGAGTTTTTGGCCACGTATGGGGGTGCGAGTCCGCTTCTGAACGAAATTTCAGAACGCCCTGCAGCAAATTTGACAGCTTCGACAGCTACGCCAACTTCTACATCTCCGGTAACGCAGCATACCCCGCCAACTACGGCGCACCCGACTCGGCCACCTGCACCACGCAATCACCCGCGTTTACTACGATTATTCGACCAGATTGCGGGAAAGGCCAATGCTCGTTTTGAGAGTATTACCGGCGAGGCACCGGATGAATTGCCGAACTATGAGCCCCGACCCGATCTAGTTCTTGCTTGCCTCGGCGATTCCCTCACGCACGGAAGATGCAGTTTCGATTACGCCAAACAGGTTCGAGAAGAGTTTGGCAATTCAATTGAAGTGATTAACGCCGGCACGAATGGAGATCTGGCCTGGAATGTGCTGCAGAGGCTAGACCAGATTATAGCCTGCAAACCCGATTTCACGAGCATTCTCATCGGAACGAACGACATCAACGCTATTCAGTCAGATTCGCTACTCAAAGCCTATCGACGCGTTAAGCACATTCCGGATGAAATTACACCTGATGTTTCATGGTACATCCAAACTATGCGCACTATCATCGAACGACTTCAATCCGAAACTCAATCAGAAGTTGTCGTTTTTACTCTGCCCATGATTGCCGAACAAGCCAGTGATGATATCAATCTTCGCGTCGACAAGTACAATAACGCGCTCAAAGCACTTTGCTCCGAGTTGGGCGTTGAGATATTGGATCTGAATCAGGCTCAAAAAATTGTGTTAAAAGAAGTTCCAGCGGATTTCCAGCTTAAAGGTTACCACGAAAAACGAGTTGAGAAAGAAATCGATCGGGCGCCGTGGTTTCATTTCGCACTGCTGTGGGACTGGGAAAAAATCTCCAAACGATATGGTTATTTTACGCTGATTGATGGGGTTCATCTGAACAAACGTGGTGGCAGCCTGATTTCCGGACTTTTGGTAAATTGGCTGAAATCCAGAAGGGATACCAAGAAAGCCAGCCTCCTTTCGGAGACCGGCCCTCACTGGTTATAAACCGGCCGCTTGGAACAAACCCCCAACCAGCTTCTTTCAATTAACTCACGGAACAGAAATCGAATGTCCGTGAAAAATCGCGTTCAGAAATAATCGGTTCGTGGAATGCCAGTAGCTCCTGAAATTCGGATTCTCCGAAAACAAAATCACATTTCCCCGGCCAATCGACTCCACAGAAACAGCAGCTGTGTTTCGCACCCGATTCAGGTTTTCGGCATTGATATGTCCACCGATAAATGGATCATCGCCGTACAAAGCAACCGTTCCGTACGGATTTTCAGAAGGCAATACATGCGTCTGATTATTCTTGAGGAAAAGCTGTCGGCGTGATGGTGCTCCAAATGCCAGCGGATTCGATAAATCCAAATCCGATTCGAAAATCACTCCCGGAATTCGCGAAGCCCTGCGTCTATCGTCCGATTCCCCGTAATCAAATCGCAATACGGCCAACGAATCCTCGGCGGATACATCTTTCAACTTCACCTTGCTCACAAGTTCGTTTTGAATTGCCCAACGGGTTGCTCCACTTTGTGTAATGAGTGTACCTCCCTGACGAACCCAGGTTTTCAGCGCCTCAACCTCCGACTCGCCCCACTCAGAATAGCTTCCATCAACCAATATAATCGTTGTGTATCGTCGAAGATCAGTTCGGGCAAAACGATCGAACGTGATACGCGATACCGGTAATCCTACATGATTATTAAGCGAAAACCACACCTCACCAGCTTCATAATTTCGCACTCCGGGTCCGAAAAGCAAGGCCACTTCCGGCTTCGGAGTTACGACCGAATATCTACTTCCAAGATCGATTCCCGTTGTACTGAGTCCGCCCTGAACAGCGTAAATATCAATAGTGTGGTTGGTTGCCAAATCAGATAAATAGGCATATACGTCTGATGAAGACTGATTTCGTTGCTCTGCCACCGAAATTATCACCGAGCCATATCCGAATTCTTTTGTACCGGCAACGGTTTGGGTGCTGAACGGACGATGCGCAGTTCGAACTAAGAATCCCTCCTGTTGCAAGGCATACAAAGCCGCAGATGCGTTGATGTCAGACCAATAGAAAATGTAGGCATATCCGGTCGAGGCCCCGATTACATTTCCGGACCGCTCGGGAGCTTCGGTTACTTTTTCGCCCAGCAATTGAGGAAACGATCTACCGGTTACTTCCGAATGTTGAACACCATAGCCTTGCACCAACGACCAGGCTGTGATGTCATAGAAAACACTGTCTCGAAATGCGGTGTTTGGCTGAAATATATCATGAACAATGCGGTAAAACGCCTGATTCGCAGGAACCACATAGGAGGCATCCGTTTTGAAAGTTTTCCCATCCTGAGTCGTCTCGCTTCCCAATTTATACACATCAACACGGTGCAAAAGGAGTAATTCGAGGAAGTTTTGAGTCAGGTTTTTGTCGTTTTCGTCTCCGAATACAAATCCGCGAACGGACTGTGAAGAAGCTTGCTCAAGCGCCGTGCTGAAAAAGTCGTTCTGATACGCATGCAGTACTTCACGCTCGCCCACAGCGGCGTTGATTGTGGCCAATCCGGTTCGAACTTGCTTCTTGATGGTGGATGCAAAACTCACGTCGCCGTGCACGCTTTCTTGAAGCAATCCGCGGGAGCTTCCCACCTCAAATGTGATTCCAACCGCAC
>JAIUMT010000005.1 GCA_022565415.1 Balneolales bacterium
CTCGGAGCTCCTACGCGAGCAGATCTTTATGCAGTTCGCCAAGGAAATCCCGTATTCGTTCACGGTAACGATTTCCGAATTCCGCGAAGAAGAGAAAATGGACCACATTTACGCCGAAATCATCGTGAGTAGAGACAGTCAGAAGGGGATTTTGATCGGTAAAGGCGGAACGAAACTAAAAAAATTGGGCACAAAAGCGCGCGAGCAAATAGAAATTTTAACCGGAAAAAAGGCTAATTTACAGCTGTTCGTGAAGGTTCGGGAGAAATGGCGCGACAAAGACAGCTATCTGAAAGGTTACGGCTACTGATATTTTTAAAAAAAATATTTGCATCGCTTTTAAAACTTCGTATTATTACACCCATGTCAAAAACAACACAAATACAAATAGCAACACTACGTTGTATGATGCTCTGTCAATAACAGGGCTTGAGTTGTTTATGTCATAATCAAAAAAAGCCCTCCAATTCTTGCAGGGCTTTTTTTGTATCCGGAATGTTCTTTTAAATACTAGAAAGCTCTTATTAAGAAAGGCGGAGGGATCAGGCCCTGCGATGCCTTAGCAACCGCCCCGGTGAGAATCGGGGGTCAGGTGCTAAATCCTGCCCGAAAGATGATTTTCATCTGACGGGAAAGATGAGAGAAGTTGGACTTTATCTGTTTTGTAAAAATAGATCTGGCCTCTTCTGTCATCGTTTGCGGAAGAGGCTTTTTTTTTGCTGAAAATCAGCTTTGATTCACTTTAAAACGTGACTCAGTAGCGACTTTCCGATAATTAAATTATAGATCAATCAACAGATGAAGAAAACGTTTAATACCTGGTACGACAAGAAGATGTACGCCACGCCCGAGCTGGCCGAGGAGACGAATCGTGTCGAACAGTTATTACAAAATGTGAAGACCGTGGCCATCGTGGGGATTTCCAAAAATCCGCAGAAGGATAGCCATTTCGTTGGACGATACCTGCAAAAACACGGAATCCGAATTGTGCCGGTAAATCCCGGTGCACCCGAAATTCTGGGCGAAAAAACCTATGCCGATCTTCAAAGCATCCCCTTCCCTGTTGATGTAGTCGACATCTTCCGCCGTCCTGAGGACATTCCTTCAACCGTTCAACAAGCGCTTGCAATTAAAGCACCGCTGATTTGGTTACAGCTTGGAACCGGGACACACGACGAGCTCAAACAGAATGTACTAGAACAAGGCGCCGAATTGATACAAAACCGATGCATAAAGGTTGATCATCAATTTCTTATTCGCGACAAACAACAATAAACGACAACAAAACAGGGATATCGGATTTCATCCGACAACCAAAACTTAACATTCAGGAATACACAATGAGTACCAACGGACAAGACAAAGCATTAAAATTCGAAACCCTGCAACTTCACGCAGGTCAGGCACCCGACCCTACCACCAACTCACGGGCAGTGCCAATCTATCAAACCACTTCATACGCATTTAACGATACCGAGCATGCCGCTACCCTTTTCGCACTAAAGGATTTCGGCAATATTTACACGCGTATCATGAATCCGACGACGGATGTTTTTGAAAAGCGAATTGCGGCTCTCGAAGGCGGCGTCGCTGCTGTGGCAACATCCTCCGGACAAGCGGCTCAGTTCCTTGCAATCGTAACCATAGCTCAGGCTGGCGACAATATCGTATCGACCAGCTACCTGTATGGCGGAACCTACAATCAGTTCAAAGTCTCCCTTCCCCGTCTTGGAATCGGCGTGAAATTTGTTGAGGAAGACACTATTGAGGCTTATGAGGCTCAGATTGATGAGAACACCAAAGCCATTTACGTTGAGTCTATTGGAAATCCACGAAATAACGTTGCCGACCTAGAAGGATTGTCGAAACTGGCCCAAAAGCACGGAATACCGTTGATTGTTGATAACACATTTGGTGCTGGCGGATCTATAGTGAAGCCGATCAAGTGGGGTGCAAATATTGTAGTTGAGTCTGCCACGAAATGGATTGGCGGTCACGGCACATCAATTGGTGGTGTTTTGATTGATGCCGGTAATTTCAACTGGGGTAATGGAAAGTTTCCATTATTTACAGATCCGGCGCCGGGATACCACGGTGTAAACTTCTGGGAAGTTTTTGGCGATCAGGGTCCATTTGGTAACATTGCATTCGCCATTCGTGCGCGTGTTGAAGGACTGAGGGATTTTGGTCAGGCTCAGTCGCCGTTTAATAGCTTCTTGCTGTTGCAAGGACTCGAAACGTTGTCGCTGCGCATCGAACGTCATACTGAAAATGCGTTGAAATTGGCTAAGTGGCTCCAAGCGAATGAAAATGTTGAGTGGGTAAGCTATGCCGGACTCGAAGACCATCCGTACCATGAAGCGGCTAAAAAGTATGTTGAACAAGAGCGTTTCGGCGCAGTTCTCACATTTGGTGTTAAAGGCGGTTATGAAGCGGCTAAAACGTTCATCGATGGCGTTGAGCTGGCCTCACACGTGGCTAACGTGGGCGATGCCAAAACGTTGGTAATTCACCCGGCCTCGACCACACATCAGCAGTTGTCTGACAAAGAGCAGGCATCATCTGGTGTAACCCAGGACCTGGTTCGAGTATCTGTTGGTATCGAGCACATCGACGATATCATCAACGATTTCGAGCAGGCTTTCGCTAAAGTTCTGGCAACTGCGTAAATAATTGAATCGATTGGGCGGTGGTTTTTGATGAAATCATCGCCCGAATCGGTCTTTTACTACAAAAGTTAGTTAGACACCAAAATCATCATCTTACTAAATCAATACGAAAATGGGCACTTTTTCAATTGCAAAACAGGAACAGAATCAGGCTATAGCGCAAGCTGTAACCGGAGTTGTAAACGCGATAAAAGATAATCATGATGCGGCACAGGCGACGTTCAAAGCGACCTCATCGCTTCATGAAGGACTATTAGCTGATGTTCAAATCAGACAGTTCGATCTGGTGGTCGACGAACCAGAATCACTCGGGGGGACCGATCAGGGGCCAAATCCGGTAGAACTCGTGTTGGGTGCTTTCGCATCTTGCCAGGAAATCGTGATTGCGGCCTATGCGGCGGTTCTCGGAGTGGAGTTACAACGGGTGAACGTGAAGGCAACCGGTGAGCTGGACCTTCGTGGATTCTTCAACGTGTGTGATAAAATTCGTCCGGGGTTCAATAAAGTGAACTACGAGACGGAAATCATCACAACCGAAACGGATTCGGCGAAGTTGGCACAGCTTAAGTTCTTTGCTCAAAACCGATGTCCGGTTCTGGATATTCTGCAGAATCCGGTGGAAACCGAAGGAACTGTGACGTTCAAAGAAAAGGTTGAAATCAGCGAGTATGCAGAGTAAACGCCTCTTTTAAAAACAAAACCCCCGGAATGGGCAGAAACCGGGGGTTTTTGAATCATCTTACTAGCATCGCAATCATAACGATTGCAACGGGTTCGAATGCACACTTTAAAATAAAGAGAATCCGCGTAACCATAAACATGGAATACTTCATTGTAATTCTTTGTTGTTGTGGTATTAGCAAAAATGATAAGATGATCGGAAAAACTACATTATTTAAACTCAACCAGCCATTCACAACCGAATCGGGCTACACATTCCCATCGCTTGAGGTTACCTATAAAACATGGGGAACTCTAAACGAGGATGGATCGAATGCGGTGCTCATTTGTCATGCCCTGACCGGCAATGCAGATGCTGACGAATGGTTTCCGGGGTTATTTGCCGACAAGAAAATCCTCAACCCAGAGGAACAGTTTATTATTTGCTCAAATGTGTTGGGAGGGTGTTACGGATCGACAGGTCCGGTAAGTATTAACCCAGAGACCGGAAAGGCATATCAGGCTGATTTTCCGAAGATCTCCATCCGCGATATGGTCCGGGTGCAGCAATTGCTGTTGAACAATCTCGGGGTTGAATCGATCGAACTGGCCATTGGCGGATCTATGGGCGGAATGCAGGTTTTGGAGTAGCTTGTGATGGATGATCGCATCCAAAAAGCCGTTCTGATTGCAATGGGGAAATGCCATTCGCCCTGGACGATCGGATTCAGCGAAGCTCAACGGCGTGCAATTATGGCCGACAAAAACTGGAAAAACGGTTTTTATTCTGCTGATGCTCCTCCATCCGAAGGACTTGCCGCCGCCCGAATGATGGGAATGATGATGTACCGAAGTGCACCTGCGTTCGAGCGACGATTTGGTCGGGAGCTTCAAGATGGTCACGACGATATGCTTCAGGTAAACTCCTATTTGAATTATCAAGGCGACAAGCTCGTAAAACGTTTCGATGCAAACACATACATCCGTTTAACACAGGCAATGGATACGCACGATGTTGCCCGGGGTCGAGGAACATACGAGGACGTATTGGGTGCAATTCGAATCCCCCTTCTCATCATCGGCATCTCGTCTGATGTGCTTTATCCGGTTTCGGAACAGAAAGAATTGGCGAAACTCATTACACAAGGTATTTATTACGAATTGGTTTCAGATGAAGGTCATGATGCATTCTTGATTGAATTTTCAAAAATGAAAGAGATCTATACTTCATTTAACCAAATGTTATTCAGCAACTTATCTACATTATTATAACACATCCATGTTGCATATCCTCAAATTTGGCGGAAGCTCAGTAGCTTATCCTGAGCGAATTAAAAATTCAGTTGAAATTGTTCGAAGAAGACTCAAAGACGCGAAAGTCGCCGTGGTGGTATCGGCTTTGGGCGGAGTTACAGATGAACTTATCGCCTTAATGGACATGACGTGCTCCAGAGACGAAACATGGTCTGCCCGTTTCGAAAATCTGCAGTTGAGACACCATCAAACCGTCGATAAACTGGTCGAAGGTGATGCCAGAGTACAACTACGCCAGGAAATCGATACCCTTTTGAACGACCTTCATCGCGTTTACGAGCGGATTTTTGCCTCGCGCGACATATCGGCTAAAACCCGTGACTATGTGTTGTCTTTCGGTGAGCGGATGTCGAGCCGAATTTTCGCAGCTGCACTAAACGCAGGCGGAATCAAAGCAAAGGCGTTCGAATCGCAACATTTTGTGCGAACAAACGATCGTTTTGGCGATGCAGATGTGGACTATGCCGAGACGAAAATATTGGTTAACAAGGCTCTGAATCCTGGAAATGGCACCATCCCGGTAATTACCGGATTTCTTGGGTCTACCATCAACAACGAAATTACCACATTGGGCAGGTCTGGGTCCGATTTCACGGCCGGACTAATGGGTCAGGCGCTTGATGCTCAATTCGTTGAAATTTGGACAGATGTAAACGGTGTGCTCACAGCCGATCCAAATATTGCCTCAACAGCGGTAACGATTCCGCGCTTGCATTACGCTGAAATTGCGGAAATGGCACATTTTGGCACGAAAGTTCTGCATCCGCGCACTGTTCTTCCGCTGGAAGAAGTGGATATTCCGATTGGGATTTACAACACGTTCGAGCCGGATAATCCGGGCACGTTAATTACCCAGGAGTACAGTCAGACCAACGGAACGTTAAAATCGGTCTCCCTCAAAAAGGATATCGTTTTGATTGGTCTTAAAAGCAAGGGACTAGACCGTATTGAGAATTTATTATCGCGCACGATGTCTGCCCTACTCGCTGCAAATGTGAGTATTTTGTTTAACAGTGCCGCATCGGCTGAGTTCGGAATCACCTTCGCCATCAACGACTGGCAAGTAGACAAAGCCCTCGACGAAATCGAAAAAGCATTTCGAAAAGAGTACGCTGCCGGACTCATCGACGAACCCCATGTGCTCGATCAGGTGAGCATGGTTACGGTTATCGGAGACCGACTAGTTCACGATTTGGGTCTGAGCGGGGCTGTTTTATCCGTCCTCGGTGAGAATAATATCGCGCCATTAGCCAGTGCAAAAGGTGTCGGCAATCGGCATTTCAGCATGATACTACCCCGGGCACAGTCATTTACCGCAGTTAGGTTGCTGAACGATCACTTTTGTGTACATGCGCAACGAGTTCGATTATTTGTTGCCGGCGCAAGTGGCAATATTGGAAAAGAAATTCTTAAGCAGATCACCGAGGGAGTGAATGATGAGTATGATTTGTCGGTAATCGGAGTTTGCGACATTCGAAGCATGTATTGGGATGCAAGCGGAATTGATCCGTTGGAAGCCCCAAACCTATTGGAAAAATCACGCGAAATTACTGACTGGGGACTCATAGCAAACAAACTCATAACCGATTATCCGTACCGAAGTGTTTTGGTTGATTGTACAGGAGCGGCAGAAGTGGCGCTATTCTACAACAAATTACTGAAGGCCGGCATCCACATAGCCACACTCAGCAAGCGCGCCAACACCATCGAGCAATCGTATTTCGATGAACTGATGCATTATACGGCGGCGAAGAAAACGCATTACCTGTACGAAACCACCGCGGGCGCCGGACTACCCATATTTCAGACATTAAAAGATTTAATCCGGTCTGGTGATGAGATAACCAAAATAACCGGGGTATTCTCAGGCACAATGACCTATCTGTTCGATGCGCTTCAAAACGGAGAAACGTTTGGCAAAACCATCAAGAAAGCCCGGGAGTTGGGTTATGCGGAACCCGATCCGCGCGATGATTTGTCGGGCAAAGATTCAGCCTGGAAATTGCTCGGAATTGCCCGGTCTATCGGACTACGAATCGGAATGGACGATATCGAAATCGAAGACCTCACACCAGAAGGCTTACATCATGTATCGCTAGAAGAATTCTTCGCAAAAGTATCGGACTATGACGCGTCATGGTCGGCTTTAATCAGGGAAAAGTGCAAAGAAAATCACGTTCTGAGGTATATAGGAACCCTGGAAAACGGCAGAATCAAGTTCGGCGTTGAAGCCGTTCCTGCGATCTCAACTATGGGAGCTTTGGGTGGAATTGACAATCACGTAGCGATTTACACCAAGCGTTATAATGTGTCTCCACTGGTGATTCAGGGTCCGGGCGCTGGAAAAGAAGTCACCGCTGCAGGACTTTTGGCCGATGTTCAAAAAATTGCAATCCGAATTGTGAGGTAATTGGAAGTTACGAAAGGTTAGACTCCCGACCGGTTCATCGACTTGGTCGGGGGAACTAAACTTGAAGTGTAGGTGCTCCTTTTTTGTTTGTCTGCTGCATTAGCGGTTCCTTACTAGCTAAATTTGAAGTGTAGGTGCGCCTCTTACCGCTATTCTTAAGCTGTACACCACCCGTGTAAATACAATCAAACAGAACGTGCGAATTTGTTGTAGCTGATCGAATTACTTTTTATATTAAAGACATAATACTCTTTAATCTCTAAATAAAAATACAATGATTAATCCAGACCAACATATTGCAGACATCGTAACAAACGATTACCGAACAGCCGGCGTATTCAAACAGTACGGAATTGATTTCTGCTGCGGCGGAAAGATTCCACTTTCAGAGGTTTGTCAGAAGAAAGGCATCGATATTGACGTTTTATCTGGTGAGCTACAAAACCTTTATGAAACTCCATCAATGAACACCGACTACACCAGTTGGAGTATTAATCGCTTAAGTGATTTCATCGTAGGATATCATCATGGATATATTCGGGATGCAATTCCGAGAATTACTTCTTACGCGAACAAAGTAGCATCACGCCATGGAAACACTCACCCCGATCTCATCGAGATTTATGAAGAGTTTCAGCGCCTCAGTGCTGAATTAATGGATCACGCTGAAGACGAAGAGACAAGAGTGTTCCCTGCCCTAAAAAATCTGAGCAATGGCAATCGTCCTGACGATACCACACTCAACGCTATGATTGATGAATTAGAAAGTGAGCATACGGCAGCAGGTGAATCAATTGCTCGCATACGTACGTTAACAAGTGATTTTACTCCGCCAGAGTGGGCTTGTAACACATTCAGAATTCTATTTAAAGAATTAGAAGCTTTCGAAACTGATTTGCATCATCACGTGCATCTTGAGAACAATATTTTATTCAGAAAAGCTCAATTGGCACTGTAGAAATGCTAAACTAATTCTGATAAAAGAGTCTAAATCCTTATTTTTAACGTAGCCTGAATAGCGGGACTCCCTCCCGTTATTCCCTACTCAATAATTTATCCCAACCGGACACATGATTCTGTCGAAAGCATGCACATATGGTCTTTTGGCCTCCTTTTATGTGGCAAAAAAAAGCGATTCAAGCTACGTTTCTATTCGTGAAATGAGCGATGATTTGAATATATCATTCCATTTCCTCACCAAGATTCTGCAGAAACTCACAGCGGCCGGTTTGATGAACAGTCATAAGGGTCCGAAAGGTGGCATTTCGCTAACCCGTGAAGCCCGATTAATCTCCCTGAAAGAAGTAATTCTTGCCATTGATGGTGATACTGTATTTACGGAATGCATACTCGGATTACCCGGCTGCGGACATCAGAAACCTTGTCCAATTCATCATGAATGGGCGCCAGTTCGCGATAATTTCCTCAAAATGGTGGCCAATAGATCGTTAGCAGACTCTGCCGAAGGAATAAACAATCTGCGTTATCGAATCAAAATGGAATGAGTTAGGCATCAGCCAATTAATTAGTCTGAGTCTAGCATATAACGGATTTCTCAAGCTCCAAAAATAGCTGAACTAAACCAGTTTTTGGGATTAGCACCGTTTTTCCAGAACACCAATTGCTGTATTGATCCGCCACGTTTATATATTGTGTAGGTAATTCCGATTACCTACACTCGATTACTAAGCCCATCTGACTACACTTCTCCCAGCAAACAACAAATTCAAAAAAGCTCATCTGTAGAAGTTGTTGTTTTTCCTGAACCCACGATACCACGCCGCTCTCGAACCTATTTATCTCAGTTATCTTGTGTTCTGAGGCACCTCATTACATAAAAATGTCCAAATAGCAAAATATGACTTGACAAAGTCGGAACAAGTACACTACTTTGTGGGTTAAAGTGGGAGAAAGTGGTAAGATTACCCTTACCCCAACTAAATTAGCAAAAATCAACGTTTTACAGCAGTCTATCACATTGTGCCAAGCTTTAAAGGGACATATGAGCATTCGATCGACAGCAAAGGTCGCGTAAGTTTGCCAGCAAAGGTACGAAAATACCTTAACCCGGCTTACCCCGACAACTTTACGATCTTACGCGGAATTCAGCGGTGCTTATACTTGTACCCGGAAGACCGATGGATGGCTGTGGAAGAAAAACTAGCAAAAATTAGCAATCTGAAAGTTGACGGCGCGAATGTAATCCGGCGGTTTCTACGAAATGCCGAAGACATCAGCCTCGACAACCAACATAGACTGGCCTTGCCATCTTCGCTCTCCGAGTGGGCCGGCATCAGCCAGAAAGTGACCATCATCGGCGTTGGCGACCGACTCGAACTCTGGAGCGAAGACGAACTTCAGAAAGTAGACGACGAGATGAACGACGATGAGTACGCCAAACTGTTTGAACAAGTGATGGGAGATGTACCGTTATAATGCAACCTATATCGTACCACGATCCGGTCTTGTTAAAAGAAGCGGTTGACTATCTGATAACGGATGTCAATGGCATTTATATCGACGGCACTTTAGGTGGCGGTGGACATACCAGCGCATTTATTCAACAACTTTCAGACAACGCACACATCTATGGCATCGACCAGGATGACGACGCATTGCAGACTGCAGGCAAGAGAATCAACGACAACAGGTTTACAGCGGTGAAGGGAAATTTCGGCTATATGGATGTATTGGTGCCAGTTTCGGTACGGGGCAAAGTCACAGGAATTTTGCTTGATATCGGTGTGTCGAGCTACCAGATCGACGAAGGGTCTCGAGGATTTAGCTTCCGGGAAGATGGTCCACTCGATATGCGTATGGATGCCCAAAATGCCCTTTCTGCCGCGATTGTGGTAAACGATTACGACGTCGCCGACCTCACGAAAATCCTGTTCGAGTACGGAGAAGAGCGTTTCAGCCGTAAAATCGCCGACGCCATCGTCAACAGAAGACCAATTAACACAACTGCCGAACTTAAAACCGCTGTTGAAGCCGCTGTTAAAGGACCTCACGTCACAAAATCGCTGGCCCGAGTGTTTCAGGCCATTCGGATTGAAGTAAATCAGGAACTTGAGATGCTGAAGTCGGCTCTGAAACGTAGCGTCGACCTGCTCAAGCCCGGCGGCAGAATTGTTGTGATGTCGTACCATTCGCTCGAAGACCGCTTAGTAAAGCATTTTTTTCGATCCGGTAATTTTGATGGAGTTGTGGAAAAGGACTTTTTCGGCAACGATATTCGTCCGCTCGAACCTGTTAAGCCAGCTCTGATTACACCCAGCGACGATGAAATCGCCCGAAACCCCCGAGCCCGCAGCGCCCGCATGCGTGTGGCTGAGAAACCATCAGACCAAAGGGGGAAATCATGAGTAATCCGATGGGACGTCCGCTGGAAAGAGAATACGGCTTCAAAGGTGCCCCGCTTTCCACACATGCAAACCGAAAAAAAGAGCCTGAAAACACTCCTCAGGGACTGCTTTCCAAAGTTTCACCCTGGAAAATAATCGCACTTAGTATGGTAATTGGCGTTGCCGGTTACCTGTATATCTCACATGTTTTTTACACCCAACAGCTTCTTTCTGAAGTAAATCAGCTTAGAACACAATTCGACAATGCCCGCATCGATCATACCAATTCAAAGTTGACCTACGAGCGTATGACCGGTCCGGCTGAAGTGTATTCCAGAGCTAAAACCCTAGGACTGTACGACGGCGGACCTGCCGACAAAATCATAAATCGCAATTAACCCATAACCTGTTTGTTTCTCCCGGCTTTCGAGTCGTCAAAATAACAACGATCCCCCAATGACCGATCCATCAAAATTTACGAAAGCACGCATTTTGATTGTCTTAGGCATAATCATGCTGTTTCCGATTGCTATTGCAATGCAGATGGTGCGAATTCAGGCACTTGAGGGAAGTGAATTGAGAAATTTATGGGATGCTCAGGCATTAGATGCTATTCCCATCCCCGCCCAGCGCGGACGAATTCTCGACACCAAAGGACGGATTCTGGTGTCGAACACTACTAGCTACTCTATTGCTGTAGATCCGCTAGTTCCAAATACACGACCAGAACAGATTACGTCCATCTTGCAAACGTTGTCGAAACACACTGGCAAAAGCGTGGATTTTTACCGTCAGCGAATTCGTCAGGCACCAACCGGAGCCCGTTATATTGTACTTGAGCGGAGCATTCCGCGCGAGGCCTATGTTGCCATCAAAGATTTACGCCTTCGAAATACCATTCTCGAAGAGCAATACCGGCGTCGTTACAACTACGAATCGCTCGCTGCCCATGTACTCGGATATGTAAACCATCAGGTTTCTGGTCAGATGGGTCTAGAGTCGTCGTACAATAACATGTTGCGCGGTCGTGATGGTGAACAACAAGTGCAACGCGACCGTCTCGGCAGAATTCGGTCGATGGTTGGCGCCCCACGTCGACAACCTGTTGAAGGATATACCCTTAAAACCACGATCGATGCGCATATTCAAGCCATTGTAGAGGAAGAATTGCACCAAGGCGTTGTTCGGTCTCGTTCGAGATACGGCACTGCGATTGTAATTGACCCACGAACGGGCGCCATCAAAGCAATGGCAAATTATCCGACATTCGACCCGAATGTTCTGCGCCCCGAAGAGGCCGAGTTCAGACGAAATTATGCCATTTCCGACATGATTGAGCCTGGATCTACATTCAAACTCGTTACTGCGGTTGCTGCGGTTGAGCAACGAATGGTTACGCTCGACGAAGTTTTCGACACACCGGAGAATGGCGTTCGCATGATTCATGGTCAGGCCATGCGCGATCACAACCCACTCGGATCACTCGATTTCGAAAACGTAATCAAGAAATCATCTAATATTGCCACAGCTGAAGTAGCTATGCGCCTTCCCCGTGAGACCTTTTTTCAGTACGCACGTAACCTCGGCTTCGGAACCCACACCGGTATCGATCTGAGTTTCGAAGAAACCGGTCGTATGCAACGCCCCTACCAATGGTCGAATGTTACGCTTCCGTGGATGTCGATCGGATACGAAGTTCAAGTCACTCCCTTACAAATGGTTATGGCCTACAGCGCATTCGCGAACAACGGCAACCTCATGCGACCCTACATCGTTGATGAAATCCTCGACGAGTACGGTAACACCGTTCAAAAAACCCGTCCGACAACCATCCGTCGGGCGATTCGTCCGGAAACCATTCGCAAGCTTATGCCCGCATTTGAGGGTGTTGTTACCGAAGATGGTACCGCTGAGTTCGCCCGTATCGAAGGAATTACCATCGGCGGCAAAACAGGCACCGCTCAGAAATTTATAGACGGCAGATATCAGACCCGCTACCGGGCTTCATTTATAGGATTCTATCCAACAGATGAGCCTCAATACGTTGTTATGGTCCTGCTCGACGAGCCCCGCACCAGCATTTACGGTGGATTTGTAAGCGGACCCATTTTCCGACAAATCACCTCCAGAATAATGGGGCTTGATGAAAATCTCCAAAAAGAAATCGTGGAAGAAATCGACCGACCGATGCTGGCACGTGCGCCTCAGGTACGCGGATTATCACTCGAATCGGCCACCGGCGTACTCGACCAACTTCGAATTCGCCACGAAACCGAAGGAAACGGAACCGTAGTTTTAGCTCAATCACCTGCTGCTGGCGAAGAAATCACTCGTGGCCAGCGCGTTAAGCTCACCTTGGGCAACCACCACCCTATTATCGAAGAAGGTCAGACTAGAGTGCGTAGCGAAGTCCCGGCCCTTAGCGGTCTCAGCATGCGTCAGGCCATGATGGCACTCACAGAATCAGGTTTCGAGGTACAAATGATAGGCTCGGGGACAGTTTACGCACAGTTTCCACAAGCCGGCGCACTCTACGAAACAGGGCGCGAAGTAACCATCCGAGGGAGAGCTCGTTCCATGAACACGCTCACCACCGCAACCGCCGGAGGTCGCTAATGCTAACACTTGACCAAATTATTCAAATCGCTCAACCCAATCTGGTTTCCGGAACACATTGTCAGCCAACCGGAAAAGTTACCGACGACTCCCGTAAAGTAGAGCCGGGTGATATTTTCATAGCCGTTCGTGGATTCACATTCGACAGCCACAAGTTCATCCCCCAAGTTTTAAACATGGGCGTTGCTGTAGTTATTTCAGAAGAGTTCTACGAATCGGATGATGTTTGCATTCTGGTAGTTAGCGACACCCGCAAAATTCTCGGACCGTTAATGCTGGCGTATGCCGGAAATCCGCAAAAACAGCTACAACTCATTGGTGTAACCGGAACCAACGGGAAAACCACAGTTTCCACCTTGATTTGGCAGGCACTTACATCCTTAAATGTCAAAACTGCACTCATTGGCACTGTCGAAAAAGCCTTTGGCAAAGAAAAGTATACCAGCCTGTTAACAACCCCGGGCGCCGCCGAACTTGCATCAGACCTGAAAAAAGCTGTCGATCTCGGATGCACCCATTTTGTAATGGAAGTTTCATCGCACGCGTTGCATCAGCATCGGACAAACGGTCTGAATTTTGATGTAGCCATTTTTACAAATCTTTCGCACGACCACCTCGACTACCATCATTCAATTGATGAGTATGCTAATGCTAAGAAACTGCTATTTGACAACCTCAACGAAGACGCTGTCGCCATTGTCAATACCGACGACATTGTTGGAGAGCGAATGATATCCGATTGCAGAGCAAACATTTGGGACCTCACTCTTACCACCGACGATTATCGTATTGCGATGATGGATGCCAGTGGATTGTTAATCGACATGGACGGGATTTATATTAAAAATCCGCTCACTGGTAAGTTTAACGCTTACAATGTGGCGCAGGCATTTTTAGCATGTGTTGCTGTAGGATTGTCGCCACGAAACGTTGCTCAGGCACTCGAATCGTGTACCGGAGCCGCTGGAAGAATGGAAAATGTATCGATAAACCTGCCTGTTGAAAACGGTCCGTATCCGATGGTGTTTGTGGATTTCGCCCACACTCCGGATGCCCTCGAAAACGTGCTCAAAACGTTGCAGGAAGTTCGCAAAGCCGGACAAGTAATCCATACTGTGTTCGGATGCGGTGGCGATAGAGATCGGGCAAAACGTCCGGAGATGGCAAAGATCGCCGCGAAATACAGTCATAAGTGCATCGTTACTTCTGATAATCCGCGGTTCGAAGATCCCGACGCCATTATCGACGAAGTTTGCACCGGTTTTGCAAAAGACACAAAATACGATCGTTTCACCGACCGAAAAGTTGCCATCAAAGCCGCCATCACACAGGCAGATGGCAATACAATCGTACTTGTGGCAGGAAAAGGTCACGAAACTTACCAGGAAATTAAAGGAAATCGCTACCCGATGGACGATCGCGAGATTTGCCTCAGCGCACTCAAGAACTACAAGATTCCCGTTTTGAATAAGGAGGGCAGGTAATGTTGTACTGGCTACTTGATTTAATACAGGTGACGTACGATCCTCCAGGATTTGGGGTTTTTGGATTTATTACGGTTCGTAGTGCATTGGCAGCGGTAACAGCACTGATAATTTCCCTCATTTTTGGTGGAAGAATTATAAACTGGCTTAAAGGAATGCAGCTCAAAGAGACCGTGCGAACGGATATTGGCCTCGATTCGCACCTTTCAAAAGCTGGAACGCCGAGCATGGGCGGCATTATTATCATCCTCGGAACCGTAATTCCTACCTTGCTTTGGATGAGGCTCGATAGTCCGTATTTATTCCCAATTGTATTCGTGGTACTCGCTCTAGGCGCCGTCGGTTTTGTAGATGATTACATCAAAATCATCAAAAAGGACAAAAAAGGATTGATGGGTCGATTTAAAATCGCGGGTCAGGTTACTGTTGGTATCGTCGTGGCGTCGTTCTTGTATTTCCACCCCGATTTTCAGGGGTACAACACCATCAGCACGGTTCCATTTTTGAAGGATGTGAATATCGATTATGCGTTTTTAGGTGAATCGCTGGGTTGGGTGGTGTTTTTTCCGCTGGTCATTTTTGTGATTACGGGCGTGAGCAACGCTGTAAACTTAACCGACGGACTCGACGGACTCGCAACCGGAACATCCGCAATTGCGGCAATGGCATTAGCAATTCTGGCCTACGTTTCGGGTCGGGTCGATTTCTCGAACTTTCTGGACATTATTTACCTTCCGGGCGCGGGTGAACTCACCGTTTTCTGCTCGGCGATGGTCGGAGCCTGCTTCGGATTCCTCTGGTACAATACCTATCCTGCTGAGGTTTTCATGGGCGACACCGGGTCGTTGGCACTCGGCGGATCCATCGCTGCCGTGGCTTTGATGGTGCACAAAGAACTTCTACTTCCGATTCTATGCGGCGTTTTTGTGATCGAAACACTTTCTGTAATTCTGCAGACCGGCTATTTCAAGTACACAAAGAAGCAAACAGGCGTCGGACAACGATTATTTCTGATGGCGCCCATACATCATCATTTCGAGAAGAAAGGCTGGGCAGAACCCAAGATTGTTGTTCGATTCTGGATCATCGCCATATTACTGGCCATTTTCACCATTGTAACTCTGAAACTGCGATAAATGAACGTACGAGACCAACATATTGTGGTTATTGGAGCTGCTAAAAGCGGCTTGGCTGTGGCACGTTTACTTCGCGAGAATGGTGCTCACGTTTTTGTGACGGATGCCAGCACGATTCGTGATCATGATCAACAGTTGCTGAAAACAGACAATATTGAGTTTGAGGCGGGCGGACATTCGCAGCGCGCGTACGAGGGCTCTTTTGCAGTTGTAAGTCCGGGTGTTCCCGACGACGCACCCATCATGCAGGCGTATATGCACGCCGGAAAAGCAATTTATTCCGAAATAGAGGTCGCTTCTTGGTTCTGTGAAGCACAAATTATCGCCATTACGGGTAGCAACGGAAAAACGACGGTTACCTCCTGGCTCGAACATGTCTGGAGAACAGCTTCGTTAACACATGTGGTTGCGGGTAATATCGGTGTCGCATTTTCGGATGTCGTTGCAAGTACTTCCAAGGATGATTGGGCATTACTTGAAGTCAGCAGTTTCCAACTCGACCACATCGACACGTTCAAACCGGCCATCAGTTGTATCCTGAACATCACTCCCGATCACCTCGATCGCTACGAGAATCTGTTCGCCAAATATGCTGCATCCAAAATGCGCATCATGGAAAATCAGACCGAAACCGACATTTTTATTACCTGGAACGAAGACCATGTTGTAGAATCGATTCTCGAGGAGTCGGAACAAGCGACGAAAGGGCCACAAATTTGGCGTTTTTCTTCCCAATCGGAGGTCGACAATGGCATATTCGTACGCGAGAACGAAATCATATTTCAGTTTGATGGTCAGGAAGAATACCTAATGAATGTGGGCGATATCGCGCTTCCAGGCCGACATAATCTGCACAATGGACTCGCAACCGCGCTGGTGGCCCGAGCCGCTGGTATCGCGACCGAGCATATTCGTCATGCACTTAACACTTTTGAGGGTGTCGAACATCGCCTCGAACTGGTGCGCGAGTTTAATGGCGTTCGGTACATCAACGATAGCAAAGCAACCAACGTCGATGCCGTGTGGTACGCGTTGGATAGCATTCGAGTGCCTGCGGTCCTCATTATGGGCGGACGTGACAAAGGCAACGACTACTCCTCGATTATCCCATTGGTACAAGAAAAAGTTCACACACTGATTGCAATTGGGGAAGCTCAGGCCAAACTAAAAGCTCAGTTCGCTGAGATCGTGAATGATTTCAGAACAGCAGAATCAATGGAAGAAGCTGTTAAAGTAGCAAAATCGCTAGCGAAGAGCGGTGAGGTTGTGATGCTGAGTCCGGCTTGTGCCTCATTCGATATGTACAGCGATTACATGCACCGCGGAGAAATGTTCAGAAACGCAGTCGAGCAATTAACATGATATTCTCACCATCACATAGAAGCGACCATTCCTTCATCGTGGACCAATCCAACGATGAGGTAGCAGGACGTGCGGGTTACAGCGACCGATGGATTCTGGTTGGTGTTATCGCTTTGGCCATTTTCGGCGTTCTGGCAGTGTTTTCATCCACAGCTTACTTCGCGGAACTTAAGAACACCACGGCTCAGGCTATGTTGGTCAGTCACTTATTTAAGGTGATAATTGCATTGTTCGCCTTGGTGCTTTTTTCAAAAATCGATTATCGAATCGTCCTGAAATTCGCGATGCCGGTTCTGGTAATCAGCTGGGTGTTGCTCATAATTGTAGCGTTGTACGGAAACGAAGTTTGGGGAGCAAAACGATTCATAAACGTAGCCGGATTCTCGTTTCAGCCCTCTTCCCTGGCCACAGTTGCGCTTTTGGCCCACCTGGTGTACATGACCGAAAAGAAAGTCGCTCAGCAAAAGATGCACTCGTTTTCGGCGGCATTTATGCCCATGATGATCTACATCCTGATAACCTGTGCACTTATCGGAATCGAAGATTTCTCAAGTGCCGGCGTTCTGATGGGTTTGAGTCTGATGGTGATGTTTATGGGTGGGGTGAATAAGTTACATATCGGCGCACTTATGTTGCTGGGGATTATCGGAGCAGGCGTTCTGATTAGCTCAACCGACGCCCGAAAAGCCCGCGTTACCAACTATTTCGAACAAGTGGTCCACATCAGCAGCGATCGTCTTGAAGGCGGGGCGGGTTACCAGTCACAACAGGCTCATATCGCCATCGCTCGCGGTCAGCTTACCGGAGTTGGAATGGGTAAAAGTGCCCAGCGCGACTTCCTCCCGGCGCCATACAACGATTTCATTTTTGCCATCATCGCCGAAGAATATGGCATTATCGGAGCTAGTCTCATACTCATTCTGTTCACGTTAATTTTGCTCCGGGGCGTTGTTTACGTTGCCCGAAATGCGCAAACCATAAGCGGATCGTTGCTGGCGACTACGTTCACCGTCGCCTTCGTGATCTACGGTTACGTGAATGCGGCCGTTGCCACAGGACTATTCCCCGTCACCGGACTTCCCATGCCATTTGTAAGCTACGGAGGCACGAGCATGCTCGTTTCCGGCATGATGATCGGCGTCGTTATGAATATTTCCAAAAACAAACCTCAACGCAAACCAACCCTTTTTTAATCCCACTTGATGAATAACCCATCCACATATCGTGTACTAATGGCAGCAGGCGGCACAGGCGGACATGTCTATCCGGCTATTGCTATTGCTGATGCCATCAAAGATCTGGTTCCCGGAGCGGACATCAGATTTGCGGGCACACGCACGCACATGGAGTGGAATGCGGTTCCGAAAGCGGGATACAAAATCGAGCCCATCTGGATTAGCGGATTCCACCGGAGAATAACCGTTCAAAACCTGCTATTTCCGATAAAACTCATCATCAGTTTACTTCAAAGCTGGAATATTCTTCGAAAATTTAAGCCCGACGTTGTGGTTTGTTGCGGCGGATATGTATCGGGTCCGATTGGAAGAGTCGCAGGATTCATGAAAATTCCGCTAATGTTGCAAGAGCAAAATAGTTATCCGGGTGTGACCAACCGCTTACTCGGCAAAAGTGCATCCCTCATTTTTACCGCATTCGACGAAGCTGCGCAATGGTTCCCTAAAGAGAAAGTGCGTCAGACCGGCAATCCGGTGCGAAAAGACGTCGCCAACGGGAATCGTTCAATTGCATCCACGAAATTCGCCTTTAACACCAATCAGAAAACGGTTCTGATTATGGGTGGCAGCGGCGGAGCCAAGTCACTCAACGACGCGATGGAGCGTCATTTAGACGAACTTCACAACAAATACGAGCTTCAGATTATCTGGCAATGCGGCAAAAACTACCTCCCTCAGCTAAGAGAGCGAATTATTGAGTGCAAATATCCGAATTTGCGGTTAACTGATTTCCTCGACAACATGCCCGGCGTGTATGCATTGGCAGATGTGATCGTTTGCAGAGCCGGTGCGGGCACCATTGCAGAGCTGATGGTCACCGGATCGGTATCGGTATTGGTTCCATCGCCCTATGTAGCTGGTAATCATCAATTTAAAAACGCGAAAGCGGTGGTCGACAAAGGCGCAGCTGAAATGGTTCCGGATGAAAATCTTGGAGAAATGTTGCCCGAAGTTATAATCCGACTGCTAGCCGATCGTTCAAAAAGCAATGCAATGTCGGAGGTGGCCCGAAACTTAGCCGCTCCAAACGCATCGACTGAGATTGCAAAACAAATTATATCGGTAACGACTGCCGGAAAATCACTCGAAAATTAATGAATCATGAGTAAATCCATACAAACACAACCCATTTTCGGCGCAACACGGCATATTCACATGGTGGGTATTGGTGGAATCGGAATGAGTGGTATGGCCGAAATTCTGCTTCTGCGCGGATTTAAAGTCAGCGGGTCGGATGGAAGCCTGGGCGAAACTACCGAGCGGCTTCAAAAACTGGGTGCAACGATCTATCAGGGTCACCACGCCGAGAACATCGACGGCGCCGATGTAGTGGTGTACACGAGCGCTGTTCGCGCCGAAGACAATATCGAAACCAGCACTGCCATCGCGCGCAAAGTTCCGGTTATTAAACGATCGGAAATGCTTGCCGAGCTGATGCGAATGAAATACGGTATCGGAATTGCGGGTACGCACGGAAAAACCACCACCACAACCATGACCGGGCTTGTGGTTCAATCTGGAAGTTTTGATCCGACGATTGTAGTCGGTGGACGCGTTCACAGTTTCGACAAGACCAACGCCGTTGTTGGTAAAGGCGATATTTTCATCGTTGAGGCCGACGAATACGATCGAACCTTCCTCAAACTGACTCCGTCGATGGTGGTTATCACCAATATCGATGTCGAGCACCTGGACATTTACCGCGACGAAGACGACATCAAAGACGCCTTTGTTCAGTTCGCCAACAGCATTCCATTTTACGGAGTGGCGGTGGTATGTCTGGATAATCCGAATGTTCGCAGTGTGATTCCGCGCATTAAACGACGAATTCTGACTTACGGAGTGACACCTCAGGCACGACTTCGGGCCGAGAAAATCACCTCGAGCGGCATGAATACCACCTTTGAAGTAAAATTTGATGGCAAGTTACTCGGCACAGTCGAGCTTAACGCTCCCGGCGATCACAATATCAAAAACGCGTTGGCTTCCATCGGAATTGGTCTCGAGTTGGGAATGAAATTCGAAGATATTCAAACCGGATTGAAACGATACAGCGGTGTTTTCAGACGATTTCAGGTGAAGTCCGAAACTAAAGGCATTACGCTGATTGACGACTACGCTCACCATCCGACCGAAGTAAAAGCGACACTTCAAGCGGCGCGGGCGGGCTGGCCAGAGCATCGGTTAGTAGCCGTATTTCAACCCCATTTATACTCGCGAACCCAGCAGTTATTCGATGAATTCGGCATGTCATTCTTTGATGCGGATGTACTTGTTGTTACGGATGTTTATCCGTCGCGGGAAGCTCCGATCGAGGGCGTAACCGGCAAATTAATTGCCGATGCAGCTGCCTCCTTCGGACACAAAAATGTGATTTATGTAGAAGACAAAAAGGACATTCCGGCCAAATTGCAAGAGTTTTGCACCAAAGGCGACATGGTAATAACGATGGGTGCCGGCGATATCTACAAATATGGCGATCAATTCGGAAAGATTTTAGGATCTAAATAAGAATGTACTGGAATTCAAAACATAGCGACCAGAATAACGTTTCGATGGGCCGGCGCATAACGCCGAAAGAAGAGCCTACCGAGAAACGTGCGTCTAAGAAATTGCGGCTTCCGTCGTTCGATTTCAAGAAGTTCGGTACGTTGGTCGCAGTTTTGGTCATTCTAGGCGGAGCTATCACACTCGGATATTTCTACCAATCGCAGAACGTGATTCGAAGTGTTGAGGTGATTGGAAATTATTTCACCGAGACCTCAGAAGTAATCACAAAAGGAAATATTCCGCTGAATGTCTCTCCCGATAGCGTTCGGTTTTTATCGGCATTAACCTCAATTGAAACCCTTCCCTACATTCGGGAAGCCAGCATTCGGGTAGGACAAACCGGTCGCGTTGCCATATCTGTAACCGAACGTGAGCCAATTGGCATGTTCATAAACGGCTCCCGAAAAGCATATATCGACGCAGATGGCGTGGTTTTACCTATCCGTCATGGTCGCGCTGCAGATGTTCCATTGGTTTACGGCATTAGCTGGTCGGCCAGACAAGACACCGTAAGCTCCCGGGCATTTATTCAGATTCGGGACTTCCTCACCGAAGTTCAACGCATGCCGCTGGCATCGGCCACATTATCTGAAATAGCCTGGACCACCGACGAAGGCATCGTCGCGTTAAGTCACGAAAACGGCATCCGACTGGTATTCGGAAACGATCGTTTCAGCGACTCCATCCGCAACTGGGATCTGTTTTATAAACAAGTAGTAACCACCCGCGGACCCGAAAATTTCACGAGCATCGACCTGCGCTATAACGGGCAAATCGTAACCCGAGAATCATAAGTGCACAACCAATTACACAACGTTAGCAATACACCCAAACACAGAAGATCATGGAAGAGCGAATCATAGTAGGACTAGACATCGGAACCACAAAGGTTTGCGCTGTAGTAGCGTCTATCACCGAGAACAATCAGGTTAACATCCTAGGCGTTGGAAAGGCGGCAAGTGACGGATTAAACCGCGGCGTTGTCGTTAACATCGACAAAACCGTTAATGCCATTCGTACGGCTGTAGAACAAGCTCAATTAGCCTCTGGCATTGAGGTAACTGCGGTGAATGTTGGTATTGCCGGAGATCATATTCGGAGTTTGCGCAGTAAAGGGGTGATTACCATCAACAACCGCGACAACGAAATCATGATCAAGGATGTGGAGCGGTTGCTGGCAGATTGCAAAAACATTGCTCTCCCCTCCGACTATGAAATCATCCACGTTGTGCCTCAAGAATTCATCGTCGACGGACAAGACGGAATCAGTGATCCGGTGGGTATGAGCGGCATGCGGATGGAAGCCGAAGTTCACATCATAACCGGACTCGTTTCGGCTGTGAAAAACATGTATCGATGTGTAGAAAGGGCTGGATTTCAGGTTGCCGACCTCATGCTCGAGCCATTGGCATCATCCTATGCCGTTCTCGAAGAGGAAGAGCGTGAAGCCGGCGTTGTGTTGGTCGATATCGGCGGAGGCACCACCGATGTGGCCATTATGCAGGATAACACCATTCGTCATACTGCGGTAGTAGCAATTGCCGGACAAAAAGTTACCTATGATATCCGCATTGGACTGTCGGTTTTGGAAGATCAGGCCGAGAAGCTGAAACGCGACCACGGGTTGTGTTACGCCGACCTCATCACCGAAGACGAAATTATTACTATTCCGGGCATCGCAGGTCGTCCGCCGAAAGAAATTAAGAAAAGCGTTCTGGCGAAGATCATTCAGGCGCGGATGGAGGAAATACTCGAAATCGTTGCCATTGAAATCAAGCGCAGTGGCTACGCGTCGCAACTCAGCGCGGGAGCAGTAATTACCGGAGGCGGATCGCTGCTGGAAGGTATGTGTCCGCTGGCGAACGAAATCCTCGGTATGGATGCGAAAATTGGTCTGCCCCGAGGCCTCACCGGAGGACTGGTAAACGAAGTTAAAAGTCCCATTTACTCTACAGGAGTTGGGCTCGTGATGCATGCATTGCACGCGAAAACCCCACAGGTACAGGCGAGTTCAGCGTTAGGCAAAGGTGCGAGTACCGAAGATATCGTTTCGAAGATATCAGCCCGAATGAAGACCTGGTTCAAAGAATTTTAAAAAACATCAAAAGCAATCAAAAGTAGGAGAACACCATGGAAAACAATACACTAAAAACGAGATTCAGTTACGACGAATCCAGCCACGATAATGCCAGAATTAAGGTAATAGGCGTGGGAGGCGGTGGCGGAAATGCCATCACAAATATGATCAAGAAGGGGTTGAGCAATGTTGAGTACATCGCGTTAAATACCGATGCTCAGGCACTTAAATCAAACCCATCCGATACCTGCATCCAGGTTGGCAAGTCGCTAACCAGCGGACTTGGCGCCGGAGCCCGGCCTGAAATCGGTCGTGAAGCGGTTGAGGAGAACCGTCACGACATCGAGGAAGCCATTGAGGGCGCCGACATGGTTTTCATCACTGCCGGAATGGGTGGTGGTACCGGAACCGGTGGTGCACCTGTTGTTGCCGGAATCGCCAAGCGCAAAGGCATCTTAACCGTCGGAATTGTTACAACGCCATTTATGTGTGAGGGTCGTCCCCGCATGCGTTTTGCCACCGACGGCATCAACGAGCTAAAAAAGAATTGCGATACCGTAATAGTCATTCCAAACGAACGATTACTAGACATTTGCGACGCCGACACCCCAATGATTGAGGCGTTCGAAATCGCCAATGAGGTTCTTTACAACGCGACACGTGGTATTTCAGACCTTATCTTACTGCCCGGCTTAATCAACCTTGATTTTGCAGATGTTCGCACAACAATGCAAGACGGAGGCGCTGCCATTATGGGATCATCCGCAGCGTCTGGTCCAGACAGAGCGGAAATTGCGGCACGTGAGGCCATTAATTCTCCCCTCCTCGACGGAATCAGCATTCGTGGAGCGCGAAACGTACTGGTTAACATATCTTCAAGTGCCACACTCGGTATGCGAGAAGTAACTACAGCGACGAAAATCATCCAGGATGAAGCCGGCGAAGATGCCGAAATCATAATGGGTACGGTGATGGATGAAAGTATGGGCGATGAGCTCCGTATGACTGTAATTGCTACAGGTTTTGAAATTGCCGATGATCAGAGAAGCGGATCAAAAATCAAGATTTCCTCGCAGGGTGAAAGTCAGGCGAAGAATACAGCAACTCATTCTGAGGCATCTGCTAACACGGTATCGAACGGACTAACCGGACGTGCTTCTGTTCCAAGAACCGAAGAAATTAATCGCAAGTTTACGGGCGGAACCGACTTTTGGAGAGGCGAAAAGAACCTCAAAGGACTCGATACTCCTGCTGTTGAGCGACGTGGAGTTAACCTGCACGACATCAACGATGGTGAGC